>NZ_JAQKGP010000019.1:0-114196 GCF_027956525.1 Agrobacterium sp. ST15.13.013 | reverse complement strand
TAACCGAAGTCTCTCTCCACGGCATCAACACCTCCCGCAAAGCGAAAAGTGTTACCCATGTCTCCGGTACAAAACGTCACCTATCTCTCAAGTCGGACATCTACTATTTATTGATTTTCGAGCAACCAAGCATGAAGCCTTGAGCAGCTTGCTCTTCGATACGCTTGGAAGCGAACGTTTCTGAGGCCATGGCACAAGCAATTTCAGACATCCTCATATGGCTTCAGGCAACATCGCTGATCGCACATTCACTGTGCGAGCTAGCGCTCGACACAGCCGATGGGTCGCATCTGCCCGAAGCCCGCCGTGCTCCAGGCGACATTGAGAACATTCTTCACTTTTGTGGAGATCAAGCTTTTTAATTACATAATCGCATCGCTCCCGGTCAGGGCGGGTTTCGCCTCCACCTCGTCTTCGGCAAGGCTGGCGTTTGCCTGCAGGTGCAGGCCCATGACCGCGACGAGGAGAAAAAACCAGACGAAGCCCGAACTGAGCAAGAACAGCGTTTCCAGAAAGCCGTAGAGCAGGACATAAAGCCAGACGCCGACATAAAGCCGCGTCAGGGGGCTATTGCGCGTGGCCTCATCCATTTTACCGAGATAGTGAAGCGGCAGCAGGAAAATCCACATTAGCACCAGCCCAAACCCCGGGACGCCGCCCGCAAGCAGCAGGTCGAAATAACCATTATGCGAATCCGGCGCGGTCGTCGCCCAGGTGTTGTTCTCGGTGAAACTCGACATCAGGGCGTCGCTGCGCCAGAAGGCCTGATAGCCGTATCCGAGTAGCGGGCTTTGACGGATGTAATCGATGGCGACGGTCCAGATATCCCGTCTGCCGGTAAAGCTGGCATCGAGCCCCAGCTTCGTCAGCATCTGCGAAAAGACGGGATCGACCGGGGTGCCGACGGTAACGAGCGCGAAAACCGCCAGAAACAAGGTGACGACAGGGTAGCGCCAACGGGGCCAGCGCAGGATGAACCAGCCTGTCGCAATGATGATAGGCATCAGGCCGAGCGCGGTCTTGCCGCCCGACTTCACCAGAAAGAGCAGCGACAGCAACAGCACCGACAACCCGCCGATGAACGACCAGCGCTTGCAGAGATAAATACCGACGATGATCAAAACCGCCATGACCGAGGCGGCCTCGTTCTTATGGCGGAAAACCCCGCGCCAGTCCCCTGCCAGCAATGGCTCCAGCGCATCGCTGGCCTGATGGATCGAGCGCGAGGGCAGCACGATGATTCCGAAATAGCACAGGAACAATATGATCAGGGTGCATGCGGCAAGCAGCGTGGTAAAATGCCGCTCGGTGCGCGGCAATTGCAGGAAGCCGCCGGCAAGCACACAGATGATGGCGCACATGGCAAGCCGCCGCAGCGAAAACGCCGGCGCCTCGCCCATCAGCGAGGTGAAAACAAACCAGCCGAAAACCGCCGCCATCAGCAGACGCGGTGAGAAGACGAGGGAAAACGAACGCTCCTTCGCCATGAACGCCAAGAAACTGAAAAGCAGAATGATCGCGGTAAGCTGGTTCAGCAGGTTGGACCCTGCCGCCATGGCGGATCCCTGATAGGTCGAAGAAAGCGAAATATAGGGCGAGAAGCCGACCGTGAAATAAAGGAACGTCACATAAAACAGTGTATTCCGCCAATATCCACGCGCCTGTTCTTCGTGCGCTGCAGCCATAAGGGGGGCTTCTCTGTCTTTTTCCATGCGTGCCACATCGTACCCGATGCTTCATTGCGGTACCATGAGTATCCCGCCAAAAACCTATTTTTTAGTTATTCCGAATTCACGGATGAATAGCAATTCCTGTGCACGGCCTCGCCTATCTGCCGCTCGATCAGGTTCGGCCGCATCTGGATGCAGGCCGATCGATGCAGGTGCCCGGCAAGTTTACGCCCGACCTGCCGGGCTATCACCTCTATTATCCCTGCCGACGGTATCCATCCGCCGCCTTCAGCCTGTTTGTCGAGACCCTGCGGTTTCGCGGGTAAGATTGAAGAGCTCTGGATGAAACGATCCGGCCCGGGCTGCGTCAAAAAGACCCTGCACGAGGGCATAAAATGGCGTTGTTGAAGCAGTGGTTTTAAGGTAGCCCTACCCTCGATAGATTGTGTCAAGTAACAGACTGGAAATACGAAAATGATGGATTGGGATTGGGTAGATTTGTTTCCCTTGGTCTTCTTTCCTTTCAAGATTCTCGTGCTGGGCACGGGCATGTTCTTCGCCATCAAGTGGCATCACGATCAAGCAAAGAAAGAAAAGGACCCCAGCGGGCCGTGAGTGTCCGCCGGTCGGGTTCGGACTTCACCAATTGAATGTTTTCCCGCTTGAGCCGGCGCCGCCCCCCATGGCGCTGGTTGCGGATGCGGATGATCTGGCTGTCGCGAAAATATTGCGTTTCACACGGTGGACATCGATTTCGCCAGAACGGCTTTCCATTGCGCCGCATCGCCGTTGAACGCCGGCGGGGATGTCTCCCCGCCGAAACGCATGCTGGAAACGGACCGCCGCTCAGAACTCCCGCCAGTCGCCTTTTGTATCGACGGCGGCATTGCCCGAAAACGCAGAGGCGATCTTGCGACCCAGCGCGCGGACCGGGGATGCCACATATCTGTCGTTATCGCCTGCGCTGCGAACCGGCGCAGGCTGGTTTTTCGGCTGCTGGGTGCCGTCGGCGAGCCGAAACTGGGAGAGCAGCTGGTTGAGCGACGCCACTTCCTTGGCGAGGCTGTGGCTTGCGGCATTGGTTTCTTCCACCATGGCCGCATTTTTCTGCGTGTCCTGGTCCATCTGGTTGACGGCCGTATTGATCTGCTGCAGTCCGGAAGACTGCTCCTGCGCGGCCTCCACAATGGAGACGACGTGCCGGTTGATCTCCTGAACTTCCGAAACGATCGTTGCCAGCGCCTTGCCGGTGTCGCCCACCAGCTGCACGCCCTGCTGTACCTGGTCGTTCGAGGTGGTGATCAGCGCCTTGATCTCTTTGGCCGCGCTGGCGGAACGCTGCGCAAGCTCACGCACCTCCTGCGCAACGACGGCAAAACCCTTGCCGGCTTCACCGGCGCGGGCTGCTTCCACGCCCGCATTCAGCGCGAGCAAATTGGTCTGGAAGGCGATTTCGTCGATCACGCCGATGATGTTGCTGATCTCATTGGCGGATTTGGCGATCTGCTCCATGGCGACCACGGCGCGGCGCACCACCTCACCGGATTGTTCGGCGCCCGTCTTGGCGCGACTGACGATCAGGCCCGCCTCCTGCGCGCGCTTGGTGGAATCCCTGACCGTCGTGGTGATTTCTTCCAGAGCGGCGGCGGTTTCCTCCACAGCCGCGGCCTGCTGCTCGGTGCGCTTGGCCAGATCGTCGGCAGCAGACTTGATCTCGTCCGCACCCGCGCCGATGCCGCTGGCGTTCTGAGCCACCTTGGTCAGCGCCGCCTGCAGCTTTTCAGCGGACATGTTGAAATCGTTACGAACGGCGTCGAGCGTCGCGGTGAACGGCTGGCCGATGCGATAGGAAACATCGCCTTCCGAAAGCTTCGAGAGGCCGGCTGCAAGATTGTCGACGGCGAATTTGACGTCGGCGGCTTCCCTTGCCTTCTGCTGTTCTCGCTCGATACGGTCTTTCTCCGAGAGGGTGCGGTTGGCATCTGTTTCCTGTTCGAGACGAATGCGCTCAATAGCGTTTTCCCGGAAGACCTGCACGGCTTTCGCCATCTGGCCCACCTCATCCCGACGCGCCATGCCATCGATCTCCGTGGCCGTCTCGCCGCCGGCAAGCGATACCATGCGCTCGCGCAGACGGGCGATCGGGGTGGTGATGCCACGGGACGCCACGAACAGCGCCAGAATGATACCGACCGCAAAAGCGATGCCGACAATCACCAGCGAGGCCATGATGGTCGAATTGGTCTGATCCGTCAGTTGGGTGCTTCCCTTGACGACACCCTTGGCAAGCTTGTCCAAGAGGGCGGCGATATCACTTCCGACCGAGCGGATTGCAACGTCGGCCTTTAGCAGTTCCGCAGCGGATTCTTGGTTGCTGTTGGCAGAGCCAAGTTCCACAGCCTTATCGGTAATTGCAATAATGCCCTGAACCTGCCCCAACAACCTGTCCACCGTCGCGGCCTCTTCCGGGAAAATGGCTTTGACATTGTTCAGGCGCGATATCAAATCTCCCTTGTCTCTCTGATATTCCCGCATGACGATCTTGAAGTCGGGAGCCTTCGCATCGTAGGCCATGACCTGATAGGCGCCATAGGCCATCGCCTCCAGATTGCGATTTGCGCGGGAAAGCTCCACCAGCGCGGCACTGTCAGTAGCGATAAAGAAAGAATAAGCCGTGTCCGCTTGCTTGTAATGGGTGGACATGTAAGCCGTGGCGCCAAGGCCGACGATGCAGAGCGGGAGAATGAGTGACAGGATTTTGGTGCGAATACTGGCGTTTTGAAGAAAAGACACGGAAAGCCTCACGTCATTAAAAACCGCTCCTTCCCCGTGCCGGAGGTGTTCGGCAAGACTGACATTGCACGTCAAGCGCCCCGATCATCGAGGCTTCGCTAGCCGCATCATAGGCTCTGGTCGCATCTGCATCATGCATGCGCCGCAGAAAGCAGCCCGTCCCCTCAAATGCGGGGAGGCCGCTTCCCGCGTTGGCGCGGCGACCCGCCAGCAGGCGGAAACGCCGGACCTAATTTCCGGGAAAAAGCGAAAGCATGCGAGCTTTCAGCCGTCGCCATCGATTTATTTTACAGTAAAATGATTATAATCAAAAACTTTACAATTCCTTCATGCCGTGGCGGGCAAAACCCGCGTGTTTTTTGCCCGTCGAAGACCGGTCGTCAGTCGCCCGGCGTGAAGGGTCGCGCCCTTCGCATGAGCGTCCACCGTTGCAAAATGGCGGCCATGACGGCAAGTCCTGCCATGGCGGCGAATATCGAGGCGATGTCGCGATAGGCGGCGGCAAAGCCGAAGCGGGCAATCCATGGCTGGCTTGCCAGCGGCGAGATGAAATGCCCGAGAAACATCGAGGCGGTGACGATGCCGGCGATACGCCCGCGCAGTCTGAGCGGTGCCAGCAAGATGGTGGTGGACATGATGCCCGGCATCACCAGGCCGAGGCCAAACCCCACCACCGCAAGCGATGACAGCAAGGCAACCAGCCCTTCGGCCCTGGCAAGCAGCGCAAAACCCGCCGCCATCGACACCAGCCCGACGGCAATGATGGCGGTGACGGTGACCCTTGCCCGCAATCGTCCGAAATTGAGCGCCGCCAGCGCCCCTGCCAAATTGAAAATGCCGATGGCGTATCCCGCAATGCTACCGGAAAACACCCCAAGCTCCCGCAGGAAAAACGGCAGCTGCGAGGGAATGGTGTAGAACAAGGCATTGACGAGAAACACCGCCAGCGCCAGCACGCCCACCAGCAGCCAGTTGACCGCAAAATCCCGTTCGCCTCCGGCCTTGACAGCGCCATCGTTCCTCACCGGCTCCGTCAGAAAGAACAGGGCTGCCGGCAGAATGAGCAGGGCGACGGCATAGACCGCGAAGGGCGCGCGCCAATGCAGATCCGCCAGCAAACCGCCCGCCACCACAAAAACCACACCGCCGATCTGAGTAAAGGCCTGTTGCAGGCCGAGATAGCGCTCCCGCGCCGAACCTTCGAAATAATCGCCCACCAGCGCCGTGCCGATCGTCATGATGGCGCCGATCGCCAGCCCCAGAAAAGCGCGCCCGACGAGCAGGCCGACAAGACTTTCGGAAAAAAGGCCGGACATGCCGGAAAAGCTGTAAAGCAGGATCGCGCCGAGCAGCAGTCGCTTGCGGCCGAAGCGATCCGCCAACACGCCGGCGACCGGTGCACAGAGCGCCACGAACACCGATGGCAATGTCAGCACCATGCGGCTCATGATCTCAACATCAGGCGTCGACAGGAAGCTCTGTTCGATGGCGGGCAACGAGGGCGCGACCGTGGTTCCGGCCATGATGGTGAGTGTGGCAACGAATAGCAGCGTGAGCTTCAACGCCTTGGAATTCTCGATCATGGAACGTCCTTATTATAGTGTTCCATGCACTGATAATTCCTCAACTATGGTTGAGGTCAATAGCCGCAGACAAAAAAGCGGCCGGCCTTTCAGCCCGCCGCATTCATTCCCGATAGTGCGTTAAAAGCCGCCGACCGCGTCAGGCGGCCGCGCGCCGCAGCGCTGTCGCAACCTTGTGGATATGCGCCGCACCAATGCCGCAGCAGCCGCCGATCATGGTCGCGCCCGCATCCGCCCAGGAGCAGGCAAAACGGGAATAGACATCGTCTGTCAGGTCGGCACGGGTGCCATGCAGGCCTTCATTGGCAGCGGAATCGCCCTGTTCGCCCTCGAAAGCATTGGCATAAACGCCGATCTCGAGCGAAGCACCCTTGTCCGCAAAGACGGCGGAGGCGGTTTCGACGGCGGCCTTCATGACCTCGGGCTTGCTGCAATTGAACAGCAGCGCGGCGGCGCCCGATTGCGCCGCCCATTCGGCGGCCGCCTTGACCGTTTCGCCGGAGCGAAGCGCAGGCTCCCCGCCGACCGCAGCCGCGTCGTCGTTAAGCGTGAAGGAAATCCAGAACGGTTTGCCGGTCGCGGCAACGGCTTGCCGCACCGCCTCGCCCTCGGCGATCAGGCTGAGCGTCTCACCGAGCCAGGCATCGACATGAGGCGCGAGATTGTCGACCAGCACCTTGAGATAGTCCTGCACCCGGCCCGCATCGAAATTCTGCGGCTCATAGGAGCCGAAGATCGGCGGCAGCGAACCGGCAACCAGCACCTTGCGACCGGAAGCATCCGCCGCCTCGCGGGCCAGCTTGCCAGAAAGGGCGATCAGCGATGCACCATCCTTCTGGAAACGCTCTTCGCCGATGTGGAAGGGCACCAGCGCATAGGAATTGGTGGTGACGACATCGGCACCGGCCTCGATGAACTCCGCATGCACCTGCCGCACGATATCGGGGGAATTGATCAGCGCCAGCGCCGACCATTCCGGCTGTTTCAGCTCAGCGCCCAGCCGCTGCAATTCGCGGCTCATGCCGCCGTCGAGAATACGGATAGTGCCCATGGTGATACTCCTTGAATGTTTACCGCCGGACCGGCACCTGCCGTTCGACAAGGCCGAAACAGCGGGCGATGATGGCGGTGAGAATGAGATAAAAGACGGTGACGACGATCAGCGGCTCATAGACCAGAAGCGTATCCTGCCGCACCTTGTAGGCGACGGCGTAAAGGTCCATGACCGTCACGGTGAAAGCAAGCGGCGTGGCTTTCAACTGCATCACCACCTCGCCAGCGATGGTCGGCAGCGCGATGCGGATCGCGCGCGGCAGCCAGATGCGTCGAATGAGGGTGAAGCGGCCCATGCCGAAAGCCCTGCCCGCCTCCAGCTCGCCCTTCGGCACCGCCAGCAGCGCGCCGCGCAGCACCTCCGCCTCATAGGCCGCATAATTCAGCGTGAAGCTGACGGCCGCGAAGAAGAACCCTTCGCGCAGCACCGGCCACATAAAACTTTGCCGGAGGCCTGGGACCATCGGCAGAAGCGAGCCGACGCCGTAATAAAGCAGCCAGAGCTGGATGAGCAGCGGCGTTCCGCGAAAGAAGGTGCAATAGCCCCGCGCCAGAATTTTCGTCACCCGCCCGCCGCTGACCTGCGCAAAGGCAAGCCCGATGGCGAGCACGAAGCCGATGCTGACGGAGATGACGAGCAGCGCCAGCGTCTGCCATGCGCCGGATAAAAGCAGCGGCCAATATTTGGCGACCCAGGAAAAATCCATGCCGTTCCCCCTTACGCCAAAGCCGGCTGGCCGCGCCGCACCCGGCGTTCCAGCAGTGAAAAGACGAGGTTGGAGACGAGCGTGATGGCGAGATAGAGAAATGCCGCCGCGAGGAAGAACAGGAAATATTGCTTGGTGCTGGCGCCTGCCAACCGCGTCGCGAGCGCCAGTTCCTGGTAACCGACAACAGCCACCAGCGCGCTGTCCTTCGTCACCGCAAGCCAGAGATTGGCGAGCCCTGGCAGTGCATTCGGCAACAGTGCCGGCAGGATAACCCGGCGGAACCGAAGCGCCGGCGACATGCCGAAGGCGCGCGCCGCCTCGATCTGCCCGTTCGGAATGGCAAGGATCGCGCCGCGCAGCACCTCGGTCATATAGGCGCCCTGCACGAAACCCAGAACTGCAACGGCGGCAACGAAACCGTTGACCTCCAGCGGCGGCATGCCGGCGAGCAACAGCAGCCGGTTGAGACCGTCCGTCCCGGCATAATAGAGCCCGACAATGAGGATCAGTTCGGGAACGGCGCGGATGGCCGTGGTGTAGAGATTGAGCAGCAGGCCGAGCGGCCTGTTGCCCGAAAGCTTGCCGAGTGCGCCGGCAAGCCCGATGATAATGCCGATGAGGTAAGCACCGGCGGAAATGGCAAGCGTCGACGCCGCACCCTTCAAAAGGGTGCCGCCCCATCCCGGAGGATAGGGTGACAGCAACTGCAACGTGGTTTCAAGGCTTGCCATCGATGTGACCGATCAGGGCTTGCTGCCGTAAATATCGAAGCTGAAATACTTCTTGGTGATTTCGTCATATTTCCCGCTGGCGCGGACGGCGGCGAGAGCGGCGTTCAGCTTGGTCTTCAGTTCCGTATCGTCCTTGCGCAGGCCGCCGGAAACGCCAAGACCAAGGATTTGCTTGTCGTCGGCCACATTGCCCATGTCGGCGCAGCAATCCTTGCCGGCATCGCTCTTCACGAAGGCATCGAGAACCAGCGAGTCACCGAACACATAGTCGATACGGCCGGCGGCCAGATCCTGAAACGCCTCGTCCAGCGTCTGGTAGGTCTTTTCGTCAGCGACATCAGCGAAATATTTCTTGTAATATTCAGACTGGATGGTCGCGACCTGAATGCCGATGGTCTTGCCCTTGACGTCCTCGGCCGTCGCACCCGCCTTTTCACCCTTGGCGCCGATCAGCTTGCTCGGTGTGTTGTAATATTTGTCGGTGAAATCGATCACCTTCTGGCGCTCTTCCGTGTTGGACATGGACGACCAGATGACGTCGAACTTCTTGGTCTGCAGCGCCGGGATCAGGCCATCCCAGGATAGCTCGACGATCGAGCATTTTTCCTTCATTTCCGCGCAGACGGCGTCCATGAGATCGATTTCCCAGCCCTGCCACTTGCCGGTAGCGTCTTTGGCGAAGAAAGGCGGGTAGGATTCGTTCATGATACCGAAGCGGACATCGGCGCTGGCGGTGAAGGCGGAAAACGCAAATGCCGTTCCGGCAAGCAGCGTAGCGAAGAATTTCATTTAAAGTCTCTCCTGTTGAATACGAACTGTCAGGCAAAAGGGTCAATTGGCCAGCGCGCCGGTGAATTCACGACACCGGGCGCTTGTGGGGTTGCCGAACACCTGCGCCGGCGGTCCCGCTTCCTCCACCCTACCCTGATGCAGAAACATCACTTCCGAGGAAACATCCCGCGCAAAGCGCATTTCGTGGGTGACAAGCAGCATGGTGCGGCCTTCCTCGGCCAGATCGCGGATGACCTTCAGCACTTCGCCCACCAGTTCCGGGTCAAGCGCCGAGGTGGGTTCGTCGAACAGCATCACCGCCGGTTCCATGCAGAGCGCGCGCGCAATGGCGGCGCGCTGCTGCTGTCCGCCGGAAAGGAACGCCGGATAGGCGTTTTTCTTGTCATAAAGCCCGACCTTGTTCAGCAGAGCCTCGGCTTTTTCGACCGCCTCCTGCCGCCTGACGCCCAGAACGTGAACCGGCGCCTCGATGACATTTTCGAGAACGGTGCGATGGGCCCAGAGATTGAAATTCTGGAACACCATGCCAAGCCCGGTGCGCAGTTTTTCCACCTGCCGCCAGTTTTTCGGCACGGCCTTGCCGTCACGACCGGTTCTCGTGGCGATTTCCTCGCCATTGACGATGACCCGGCCGCGATCCGGCGTTTCGAGAAAGTTGATGCAGCGCAGGAAGGTGCTCTTGCCGGAACCGGACGAGCCGATGATCGATATGACATCGCCCTTGTGGGCTTTCAGTGAAACGCCCTTCAAAACTTCATGCGTGCCGAAGCTCTTGTGGATGTCATCCGCCTCGAGCGCACAGGCGCCTGTATCTGTCATCGATTGACCTTGCCGATCCGTTTTTAGTGCCGCCTCGCCAATAGCCAGGGTCTCGCGGTGCGACGTGCACAATAACAAAGACTTGAGCCGCGCATGTTTAGCGAAAATAGCCACAGACGCGCGCAACAATCGGCTCTTTTACATATTTGTAACGAAAAATCATTTCAAAATATCACCTTGGACGAACAACAGCGGAAACCTGTGCGTCTGGCGATGTCGGAGCGACGCCCGCTTCTGGGCCTGTCCGGTTCCCCTCCGTCTTTCTCCACAATGGCCGGCCCGCCAATGCGATTTTTGGGTTATCCGCGATGCACGAGGAGATAGCGCCGTGAACGCACGCTTTGCCCTCGGGAAATCAAAATCGGGAGACAAAAATCAAGACAGTCATTTCCAAAAGTTAAACTTCGGCACCCAAAAAAGCATCCGCAAAAAATGATCCACATTTCATCCACCGGTTGCTTATGTGAGTATATCTTGTTAACCTCGAATAGCGCAGGATTATAAATCCAACTTGTTGATATAAATGTGATTTATCTTCAATTCGATATTTCACACCCGAGCGTATCGCCGGTTTTATATCTATATTAATACATTAAAATATACGCTGCCTATGGTTGATTTCATCTATGCGCAAAAGCTTGGGGGCCGACGGTGGACGTTCCGATACACACCAAAATGGACGACGGCGATAGTGGTCAGTCGCCACAACGCCCGGTTCAGCCAGGTGTCTCCGGCGTTCGCCCCATGCGCAGGGATGACGTGCCCGCCGTCGAAGCCGTCCTCAACAGCGCTTTCAGGAAGACCGGGCAGGAGCGCAATTTCGACTTCCGCTCCTATATAGAAAAACTGTTTTTCGGCAGTCCCGCCTTCAGCCCGGAAAACGGCAGCGTTGTCTACGACGCCGGGGAAAACGGGGTCACCAGCGTCATTCTCGCCGTGCCCATGCGCTTCGTTGCGAATGGAAAAACGATTACCGCCCGGCTGCTTTGCGCCTTCGCATCGGACGGGAAACGCGGCGCGCTCGGCGCGGCGCGCCTGTCCCGCGGCATGCGGGCATCCAAACACGACATGTTGTTCTCGGATACGGCTTCTCCTGTCAGCGCCGATCACTGGGTGGCGACCGGCGGCGACATGCTGCCGATTGAAAGCCTGCAATGGCACAAGGCGCTCAAGCCCTTCTGCACCATAGCGTTGCGCATGCCGCGCCGCTCGAAACTGGCCAAAACCACGCTGGCGCTCGCCGCGCTTGGACTTGTGGATGGAATCCTGCGGCGGTGGAAAAAGGGTCTGAGGCCGCAGGAGGCCGCTGGTGCCAGGGTGAGAACCGTGGATTACGAAACCTTCCGACGCAGCGCGCTCGCGATGATCGAGCGTTTTTCCATCCGCCCGGAATGGTCTCACAAAGAGTTCCACTGGCTGATAGAGATGAGCAAGGCCAATGAAAGCCTCGGCGAACTGAAAAGCGTGATGATCGAGAATGCCGAAGGTCACGCCATGGGCGCCGCACTGTTTTTCGGCCAGCGGGGAAGAACGGCCTATGTGCTCAATCTCGTCTGCGATGCCGGCTGCGAAAACGATGTGCTCAACACCCTGTTCCGCCATTTCGATGATGAAAACTATGCCCATGTCACCGGCATGGCGCAGCCCTTTCTCATCAACGCGCTTTACCGCCAGAACCACATGAGCTTCCGCCACGACGGTTATTTCTGCATGGCGACGCGCGATGACGCGCTGAGGGAAAAGGCGCTGGGCGGCGACATCTATATTGGCGGGTTGTGCTCGGAAAGCTGGAGCAAACTCATCACCGACTATTGAGGTTCCTGCCCGGCCCCGGAGCGGAACACGGTCGCGACGCCCTCAAGCCTTGCGGAACCGCCCGACATTCGCCGAGATGAGATGGCGCAGCGCTTTCGCATAACGTTTGGAGCGCGTCTTGGCCGCCAGCGCGCTTCCCCAGTCCACCATCGACCCGTTGATATCGAAATCGCCGAGCTGGCCTTCGGGAATATCGCCCTTCTCGATGCGCTCGACGATGGAGGGTAGAGCCGCATAGAATTCCGGCGAACGATAGGGCGGATGCAGCGAATACATGCCCTTGCCCGTGCCGAGAAAATCGAGCCGGTGAACGCCGGTGCGCATCATGTTGGTGCTCAGCACTTCCTCGGCAGGCATGGAGACCGGCTGCTGGTTATAGGCATAGGAGCGGATACGCCGTTTGACATCGGGCCTGAGCAGTTCCAGCGAGCCGATCCTTTTCGCAAGACGGTCCATGTCGATCATGAACAGCCGGGTGGACACGGTGGCGAAACGCCAGGTGGGAATGCGCGACGGCAGCTTGCGCGGCGCAGGGATGTTCTTCACGCCGGGCATGCCGACATGGCGGGAAATATCCAGATCGCCGCGAACCGTCGGCGGCCCGGAAAAGGGCGTGATGCACAGCGCATCCGGATTGGCCTTCTGCAATGCAATCGCCTCACTGAACCAACTCTGGCTGCCGCCACCGAACATCATGTCGCTGTCCATGTGCATCACGTAACGGGCATTGGCGCGTTTCAGCCCGTAGAAATAGACATGGAAAGGCCCGCCATCGAAAGCCTTGGCGGGATAGGGGATGGGAGAGCGCGAAAAGAAGGTCTGCGTCACCGTATCACGCGCCGCATCGCTGTAATCGACGATATCCACAGAGAGATGCGGATAATTGGTCTGCATTTCCTCCAGCATGTCGAAGAGACGCTGGCGCGCCGCATCGAAACCATTGCCCTTGTACCGCCCCGCCCCCACCTGGCCCGTATCGACCGTCAGCAAAATGCGGTCCACCTGCCCGCCCCAGACCCTGAGCTGATGCGGCAGCGTCAGGGCCGCATGCGGGGCATCGAAGGGATGGAGGTTGATTTGCAGCGCCTTTTGCACGGGAGGAAGCGGCATTTCAGCATTCATAGTCATGCACCACGGTTGCGGAATTCATTGATGACGGCCATCATGGGTTTTTCGTTGAAACTCCAGTCGAGCGGCAGTGGTCGGTTGGCGGTACCGTCCCGGCGAGGATAGGCCCAGCGGATCCAGGTATATTGATCCGAGATGCCCCATGTGGTGATGGAGGAAAGCGCGCCGCCCGCCGAGGCGGCCTCCAGAAACTCGCGGACCTGACCGTTGATCAGCATATCCCGTTCGGCCTCAGGCGCGGGCAGCGTCTGGTCCATCACGTCAAGCTCCGTCACCAGGACGGCAAGACCGTAGCTGCGCATTTCCGTCGTGAAGGCGGCAAGCTCGTCCTTGGCGATCGGCCAGCCGCCGCGCAAATGCCCCTGCAGGCCAACGGCGTTGATCGGCGCGCCCTTTTCCAGCAGTTCGAGGATGAGATTGCGGAAAGCGGCGCGTTTGGCCGGCGATTTCTCGGCGGCAAATTCGACATCATATTCGTTGAGCACGAGCTGCGCCTTCGGATCGACCGCATGGGCGATCTCGAAAGCCTTCTTGATGGCGTCAGGACCCGCGCCATAATACCAGGCATCGCGCCGCGCCCGCACATTGCCCGGCACATCGGGGATCGGTTCGTTGACCACGTCCCAGCTGTGGATCACGTCCTTATACCGCTCCATTACGGTGACGATATGGGTTTCCATCAGCTTCTCGACCTTGGCGCCGCCAACACTGGCAAGCCAAGGCGCGTTGGAGGCATACCAGATCAGCGGATGGCCATGCATGGCTAGCTTGTGCTGGCGCGCGAAATTGGCGAGTGCATCGGCAGCGGCGAAATCGAAAACCTCCGCCGAAGGCCGCATCACCTCCCATTTCATTTCGGTGACGGGGGTGATGCGCGAGCAATATTTCACCACCGCCTCGCCGATGCGGCTATCGGCATTAAGGTCAGGCAGGTAGACGGCCGCGCCATAGGGGGCGGTTTTGATCGTGGCTTTCTTCTGCGCGGCAAAGGCCGGGCCGGCCACGGCATGCAGCAGGCCAGCGCTTGCCGCACCGCCTATAAAATTCCGCCGCCCGATCCGCATTCGCCCGCCTCCGCAACCTTTATTCCCAAAACATAACATCCCTATCATAGGAAAAGGATATTAAAGATTTGCAAGGTTAACCGACGTTATACCACGTCATAATTGGCCAGACCCGCTTAATGCGGTAGTAACTTCGCTGTGCGAATTCTTGGCCCACGCCGCAGGGAGTTTGAAGTCTTGGTTTCCGTTTCGATTGTCATTCCCGTTCGCAATGGCGAGCGTTACATCGTGGAAGCGATCGAAAGCGTGTTGCTGCAGGGCGAGACCATCGGTGAAGTGCTTGTCGTCGATGACGGCTCCACCGACACCACCGCGCAGAAAGTGGAGGGTTTTTCCGATCCCCGCGTCAAATTGCTTGCCCGGCCGCAGGGAAGGCAGGGCGTTTCCGCCGTGCGCAATTTCGGCCTGTCGCAGGCGCGCGGCGAATGGACGATGTTCCTCGATGCCGACGATCGCCTGAAACCGGGCGCCATCGCGGCCCTTTGCGCCGGCATCTCCGGGCCGGATGTCGTCGCCGTCTATGGCGATTACGAACGCATCGATGAAGATGGCTTCAAGACCGGTCGGCGCAACCTCATCCGCCGCCGGGAAAAACCCGATGGTTTCATTCTCCAGCCGCTGCTCGGCGGAAACTTCATCGTCAATGGCGGCATCATGCTGGTCAGAACCCGCATCTTTCAGGAATTCGGCGGTTTCGACGAGACCTTGCGTTATGCCGAAGACTGGTATGGCTGGTGCCGGCTGGCCGCTGCCGGCCGTTTTGTCTATCTGGCCGGCTGCCATGTGCTCGACTACCGGGTGCACAGGACGAGCGTGATGATGAACCGGCTTTTGACATTCCGGGATTGCGAACCGGCGATCGAGGCTGTGTTTTCCGACCCGGCCATCGTCGCCGCCATTTCGCCGCCGGAACTGCGACGGCTTCGCCGCCGTTCGGAGAACCATATGAACGCCTATACCGTGGCGCAGGCCTTCCGCGCCCGCCGTTACCGTGAGGCTTTTTCGGCGCTGGCCGACACCTTCCTCAACCGCCCGCGCCAAAGCCTCAGGGCCGTCGTTTTTTCCGCCGCAGCGCTTGCCGGAATTTAGGAGTTTCCATGTCCGAGATCATGCCGGAAGCGGTGGTGTGCATTCCGAGTTTCCGCCGGCCGGAAGGCCTGAAAAAGACGCTTCGGTCACTCGCGGCCCAGAAGGTTGATTTTCCCTTCGCCATTGTCGTGGTCGATAATGACGGCGCAGGCCAGCAGGGTCTCGCCGTCGCACGCACATTTTTCTCCGAGAACGGCGTGAACGGTCAGGCGCTGGTGGAGCCGACGCAGGGCAATTGTTACGCCATCAACACGGCCTTCCGCACCGCCCGGCAAAGCTATGCTTCGGCTGAGTGGTTCCTGATGATCGATGACGACGAGGCCGCCTCCCCCCAATGGCTTGCCGAAATGGTTTCAGCGGCGAAATCCTTCGGCGTCGACATCGTCGGCGGACCGGTCAACCGGGAATTCGATGCGCCCGCGTCAAAGGCGGTCCTGTCGCATCCGCTGTTCGGCTCCATCGAAGCGCCGACAGGTCTTGTCGAGCAAATCCACGGATCGGGCAATTGCCTGATCTCGCGACGGGTGTTCGAGACCCTGCCGAAACCGGAATTCGATGTGCAGTTCAACTTCCTCGGCGGCGGCGACATGGATTTCTTCACCCGCTGCCGCAAGGCCGGTTTCAAATTCGCCTGGAATGCCCGCGCCGTCATCATCGAATATGTGCCGGAAAGCCGGATGGCACCGCGCTGGATCATGGAGCGCTCGCTCCGCACCGGCATCATCAATTACAGCATCGACCGCGCCCGCCGCCCCGGCCTGAAGGGAGGGCTGCTGCTCGCCGCCAAAAATACCGTCAGCCTGTGCCTGTCTCTGTTGCGCGCCGTTTCCGCCGGGCTGAAAACCGGCGCATGGCTGCCCGCCACACATCCGCCGCTGATGTCCATCGGCCGGGTGATGGCAAGCCTCGGCATCACACTCACGCCCTACAAGGCGCCGGCGAAGAAGACCTGACCGCAATCGCTCCGCCGCCGGTTTAGCTGAGGGTCTTTTCCCTGCCGAACGACAGCATGGTCGGGCGTCGTTTTTGCAAACCAAGCGCCGAAAAAGCTGTTGCGACAACGAGGAGCGGCACCAGCAGCGGCCAGAAGAAACACAGGACAATGCCGGTCACCCGGTAAAAATCCCAGTTCTTGTCGCGGCGGGCACCTTCAATATAGGTCATGGCGAGAGATGTGGCGGTGCCAATTCCATATATGAAAAGAGAAATGGACGTAATCACCATCGGCTTCCCCAAAATATCTCGGATTCGAATAAATTTTTAATATTGGGACAGTGTAGCGCGCTCCTTCGCAGTTGCAACGAAATTCAGCGGCAAATCCCGTTCGCTCAATACGTTAGCGAAGCCTGATTTACTTGATGCAATGCGATATGCCTGTCACCGAAGGGGCTTGCCGCGCCTTTAACGGCCCTGACCCGACGCCCCGAAGCGATACTTCAACAGCGAATATATGGCGATGGGATTGGTCAGCAGATATCGTTTTCCGAGACGTTTCGGCTCGAGCATTGCCCGATAAAGCCATTCCAGCCCCATATCCTGCATCCATTGCGGCGCCCGGCTGTTCTTGCCGGCAAGGAAATCGAAAAGGCCGCCGCAGGTCTTGATCACGGCGACGCCGGAAAGCCTGTCGAGATTGCGCGAAACGAAACGCTGCTCCAGCGGAATGCCGAAGCCGACCCAGAGAATATCCGTTTTCGAAGCGGCGATATCGGCAAGGACTGCGTCTTCCTCGGCGCGGCTGAAATAACCGTTGCGCCGTCCCGAAAATACGAGACGCGGATAGAGCCTCTGCATTTCTTCGACCGCCGCACGGTTCACCTCTTCCGAACCGCCGAGGAAATAAAACCGGCTTCCCGTCTCTTCGGCACGCTTGGCGACCGCATGAACGAGATCGGTCGTCGCGACCCGTTCCCTCAGCGCCTGCCGGCAGAATTTTCGGGAGAAGATCACCAGTGACATACCATCGGCATGAATCTGGTCCGCCTGCCGCAGCATGGCGTCGAATTCCCGGTCGTGATGACAAAGCGCAATGACCTGGCCGTTCGCCGAGGTCGAATAAAACGGTCTTGCACCGGACACGCGCTCGCTTCCCGCACGCAGGATGAAATCCCGCGCCGTTTCATCGATGGTCGCGTCAGTGATGGGCAGTGCCGCAAGGGAAATAACCGGCCATGCCTGGCCCGGCGCTCCCGCATCCGGCATCTCTCTCCCTGTCATGATCTGTCCGGTGTCCAAGATAGGCATCGTTTCATTGTTATAGTCACGCTTATGCATAGGGTATAAGGCTTCAGACACTACGAAGAACTATCATTAATATTTTTATAAATCCCCGTATGCAGTGGGCATTTTACACGCCTGAAGGTTGTGCGCCACATTTTCTGACTATTCCGGTTTTCCAACCGATGGGTTAAGGGACGCGGAAATCAAACCACGGAAGGGCTCCGGCCATGGAAACAATCTCGATCGACAATCGCGGCGATTTCGGCCTCTGGGCGATAGAACGGGCAAAAGAAATCGTCGCCAACGAAGCGTCCGACCTTGCCATTTCGGTTCGCGATGGAGACGAGGCCGGTATTCGCGATGCCGGCAATGCGCTGGGCGCCGCCATCGCCGCCGCCCTGCTCGAGGTTTATGACGGTCTGATTTCGGAAGAATAAGGCGACACGCAGCCGCCTCGTCTTACCGCGCCACGACATCCGCGTGATCGTCCCGGCGCAGATAACCCCAGAGGCCGAGCGCCACGGCAATGCCAAGACCGAGGAACAGGCCGCCCATGCCGCCGGCGATCAGGAAGGTCAGCTTGCCCGGCGGCCAGCTTCTGGAATTGGGCGCAACCGGCTGCGAAATCACCCGCACATTGGTGGAATCGATCGACTGCTGTTCGGCAAGCTGGCGCGAGCGGGTGAGGTAAGTCTCATAGATCGCCGCCGCCGAGCGGGCGTCGCGCTCCAGATCGCGCAGCCGCACCTGCGCCTCATTGTCGGTAAAGACATTGGCGCGTTCCGCCACGGCCTTCAGCCTCAGCGCATCCAGCGAGGAGCGCGCTTCGGCGACATTGATCTTGGCCGCCTGCAGGATGCGCCGCGCCTCGTCCGCCATGCCGCGTTCCAGCATTGCCCGCTCCGCACCCGCCGTCGCCAGACGCGGATGGCGTGCGCCATAGGTCAGCGTCATCGCGCCGATCTGCTGCTGCAGGGTGCTATATTGCGCGCGGATGGTGTTCATGGTCTGGCTGTCAAAGATGGCGTCGCTTTGCGTGCGGTTCTGGGCAATCGCCGCCTCCATCTGCTTCAGGCGGGATTCCTCCTGAATGAGCCGCTGCTGGGTCGCAAGAACCTGCGCATTGAGCTCGCCGGAGGCGAGATTGCTGACGAGCTGGCCATTATTTTCCTGCAAACCGTTCTCGCGGCGGAAATCTGCCACACGCTTTTCGGCGATGGTCACATTTTCGCGCATTTCCTCCAGCCGCTTCTTGAGATCGTCAACGACACGCTGGCTGCTGTCGGAGGTCGTCTGGAACAGCTCGCTTTCGAAAGCTTTCACGATGGCCTTGGAGACCGTCACCGATTTTTCGGCATCATTGGTCCAGACCGAAAGCGTGACCACGAAGGAGCGCGGGTCGCGTTCCGCCGCCACCCGATCACCCAGTGAACGAAGCGCGCCGACGCGGTTGTCATCGTCTTCCGGTTTCGATGAGAACATTGCCTTCAGCCGCGCAAGCGGCGGCGGGCTGATGAATTCAGGGTCCTGATCGAGCTTCAGCTCGTCCACCACCCGCGCCAGCACGTTGCGCGAAGTGATGGTGCGCAGCTTGCTTTCCACCTCGAGTATCTGTGTGTCACGCTGCTGGTTGGGCGAAAACACCCCATCATTAACGACGTTCAGATTGGAGGGATTAACGACGATATCCGTATAGGCCTTGTAGCGCGGCGGCGTCATAGAGGCGTAAGTGAGTGCGCCGGCGACGCAGAGAATGATCGCCAGCACGATCCAGACGACACCTCTGCGAAGCCAGAGGATGACGTCATCCACACCGATCCTGTCGATATGTTTCAGGCCCGGCAGCGCAGCCGCCAGATTGCCGCTCGGCGAAGCAGCCTTTACCGGCGTCTCGGCAGCGGCCGGCGCAGCGGCGGCCTTCGGCGGTTTCGGCTCAAGATGCTCCTTCAGCACCGTGCGCTCGAAAACCTCGTCCTCGTCCACCAGATCGTCCAGCAGGGAACCATGGGTTCTCGCGGCAGGCGCCGTTTTTTCATCGAGCGGGCGTGCCTGCTTATGTCCCGCCTTTTGAAGCCTGTACATCAGCCAATCCAACTCGAACGAACCACAAAAAGGCCGGCAACAGAGGGTTCCCACCGTCGCCATAGCCGCCATCGACGGACAAGTTTAAATATGACGGGTGAATTTTAGGTTACCCGCACCAGTCCCGCCATCATCGCCTATTCGCGGCCACGTTGAAAGGGATGATTGACTTGGATGGATCGATACGGTTCTTTCAACCGTTATATTTTTGCATTATCCATTTGACCCTCAAAGATTTTATCGAAACGGAGTTTGGCATGAGCCTGAAATTTGGAACGAGCGGCCTTCGCGGCCTCTCCGTCGATCTGAAAGGAAAAGCCTCGGCCGTCTATGCCACGGCATTTGCAAAACACCTTCTCATATCGGGCCAGGCAAAGGCGGGCGACCCCATTCTCGTCGGCCGCGATTTCCGCGATTCGAGCCCGGAAGTTTCCGCCACCTGCATCGCCGCGCTCAAAAAAGCCGGCCTGAACCCGTTCGATTGCGGCGCCGTGCCGACACCGGCGCTGGCGCTTTACGGCCTGTCGCTGAAGGCCGGCGCGCTGATGATCACCGGTTCGCATATCCCTGCCGACCGCAACGGCATCAAGTTCTACCGCCCGGACGGCGAAATCGACAAGCAGGACGAGACGGCGATTGCCGCTCTTGCCGCCGAAATCGAGGCCGAAGGCATAAGTGCCGAGGCGGCGACCGCCGAAGACCATTCCGCCACCGCCGCCGAACTTTTCTACGAGCGCAACATCGCGTTGCTGCCGGAAAAGGCGCTTTCCGGCCTCAAGATCGGCGTTTACCAGCACAGCACGGTGGCGCGCGATCTCTTTGTCGACGTGCTTGCCCATTATGGGGCGGAGGTCGTTCCGCTCGGCCGCTCCGAAACCTTCATCCCCGTCGATACTGAAGCAGTCTCCCCGGAAACGCTGGCCCTTCTCAAAAAATGGTCGCCGGAGCACGGTCTCGACGCCATCGTTTCCGCCGATGGCGACGGCGACCGCCCCCTGCTGACCGATGAAAACGGTGTGCCGCTGCGCGGCGACCTTATCGGCCTGATCACCGCAAATTTCCTCGGCGCCGGCGTGGTCGTCACCCCCGTCACCTCCAATTCGGGTATCGAGGCCAACGGTTCGTTCGACGTCGTCCGCACCAAGGTCGGCTCCCCCTTCGTGATCGCGGGCATGGCTGAGGCGCTCGCCGCCGGCAAGAACGGCGTCATGGGCTTCGAGGCCAATGGCGGCCTGCTGACGGCCTCCGCCTTCACGCTCAACGGCAGGCCGCTTTCGCCTCTGCCGACGCGTGACAGCTTCCTGCCGGTTCTCGCCGTGCTGCTTCTCTCGGCGGAACAGAAAAAGCCGCTGTCGCAGATCGCCGCCGCCTACAACCTGCCGGTCGCCGCCGCCGACCGCCTGGAAAATTTCGCCCAGGAAAAGAGCGCCGCGCTGATGACACATCTGCGCGCCTCCCGCGACAATCTCGAAACCTTCCTCGCCCCGGTCGGCACGGTAAAGGCGCTGAGCGACATCGACGGCCTGCGCGTGGCGCTCACCGATGGCAGCACCATTCATTTCCGCCCTTCCGGCAACGCCCCGGAAATGCGCTGCTACGTCGAAGCCGCCAATCAGGATGAGGCCGAAACGCTTCTGAAAAAGGGGCTCGACCTCATCCGCAATTTTGGCTGAGTGTAGATGCTTGCGCGTCATTTCAGCCTGAAACCGGAATGACGCGCTTCAGCAGTCGAGACCGATGTCCCAAATGTCGCATCCCGCCTTTCCCTGTTGCACTCGCTGGCCCGGAAAGCGATAAGGACCGCAGGGTCCAAGGAGGCGACGATGAGCGGCGAGACCGTTACCCTTTACGAAGCGATCGGTGGCGATGCGACTGTCAGGGCGCTCACCCGGCGTTTTTATGAATTGATGGATACCCTGCCCGAGGCCGCGCGCTGCCGCGCCATCCACCCTGCCGATCTTTCCGGCAGCGAGGCGAAGTTTTACGACTACCTGACCGGATATCTTGGCGGACCGCCCGTCTATGTCGAGAAACACGGCCACCCGATGTTGCGCCGTCGCCATTTCGTCGCCCCTATCGGCCCCGCCGAGCGGGATGAATGGCTGCTGTGCTTCCGCCGCGCCATGGATGAGACGATAGAAAATGCGAAGCTGCGCGAGATCATCTGGGCGCCGGTGGAGCGGCTGGCCTTTCACATGCAGAACCAGGAAGCGGATAAGCCATGACCCACGAGAGACTGCGCGCCTTCATTCTGCTGCTTGGTAGCCTCCTGGGTGCTGCCGGCGTCATGCTTGCCGCCGCCGCGACCCATACCGGCGAAACCTATATGCTGGGCAATGCCTCGGCCATGGCGCTGGCGCATGCGCCGGTGCTGGTGGCGCTCAATATCGGCGCGGACCGCATCAGAACCGCCATTCCGGCAGGCCTAATCCTCGGCCTCGGCACGGCGATCTTTGTCGGTGATCTCGCCGTCAGGCATTTTTCCGGCCACAGTCTGTTTCCCTACGCAGCACCCCTGGGCGGCCTCGGCATGATCGGCGGATGGTTGGTGCTCTGCGCCGGCGCGTTCCTGAAGCCAAAAGGCTGATCGACCTTAACGCCGCCGCGTCCAGCGAAACGGCAGGATGTTACGGCCTTTTTCCGCCGCCTCGCCGAGAGCGAAGGGCGGGGCTTCGCCGGGCTGGCGGGTGCGCAGGTGGGGAAAGATCGCCACATTGCCGCCGGCGGTCGCGGCGCGGTTGCGCCTTCGACGTTCGCCGACGATCTCAAACATTTCCATCAGGGCCGGATCGGCAGCCTGTTCGGCCATCTTGTGCAGTTCCACGCGGCAGGCCTCGTCTGCCGCCGGCTCTTCACCCTTTAAATTATTGCGCTCGTCGCTCATCGTTGGGGGTCCGTTCATTCATCGTCTGCAGCGCCCGCTCCAGACTGGATTTGCTGCCATTGCGCAGCGGAATGAACGTCTTGCCGAATTTCTTGCAACCGGACTTCACCCGCAGACACGCATCGTGGCTGATACAGTCGATCGGGCAGAAAACGCAGTCGACGGAGGGGAGCACGGTATCGATGCGCGAGACCGCCTCACGCAGGCCGCCATCGTGGTGGATCAGTTCGGCGCCGAAATTACTGGCGATCTGGCGAAGATGTGCAACCTGACAGTCACGGCCGCCCACATAAAGAAAGCTTTTCGGACCCGAGAGCTGCTCTTCGGCCGCCACCTTTTCAGTCTGCGGCGCGCCCTTGCCCTGCTTGCCGCCACGTTCGGCCTTCTTCTTTTCCTTGCGTGCCATTCCCTCACCTGCCGGTTGGTTTTTGATACCCCGATATTGGGCCCCGACATTCGGGATGCGGGCACCATAATAAAGATGAGTTTTCTAGTAAAGTATAAAGGTGATAATTTTCATCATGTTTTTCACAGCACGCTCAGGCGCTGAGAATCCGGCGATGCTCAGCCGGTTATCCGTAATCCGCCCATGAAAAGCTGCTCGAGATGGCGGGCCGCATCTTCGAAACGCCCGTCGCCGCCGTGTCTGTCCCCCAGCACCGCCCGCACCTGCACATCGAAATCGGCATAGTGCTGAGTGGTTGACCAGATAGAGAAAATGAGGTGGTAGGGGTCGCATTTGGCCATCCGCCCGGCCTTCACCCAGGCGCGGATCACCTCTGCCTTCTCATCCACCAGCTGTTTCAGCGGGCCTTTCAGTTCGTCCTCGATATGGGGCGCCCCCTGCAGGATTTCATTGGCGAACAGGCGGCTTTCACGCGGAAAATCCCGCGACATTTCCAGCTTGCGGCGAATGTAGGAGCGGATTTCGCTTTCGGGATTACCCTCGGCGTCAAAGGCGCGCAGCGGGTCAAGCCATGTATCCAGCACTCGCTCGATCAGCGCGCGATGCATCGCCTCCTTGGTGCGGAAATAGTAAAGCACGTTCGGCTTGGACATGCCGGCCGCCTCGGCAATCTGGTCGATGGTGGAGCCGCGGAACCCATTCGTGGAAAAAACACTGAGCGCAGCTTCAAGAATCGCTTCCTGCTTTTCCTCCTGAATGCGGGTCCGCTTCTGTGTTTTCGCTGCGCGCGGTATGGCCATTCTCAGCTCTCTGTTTCTTTTCAATGCAATTGCCGCTACAGTATGCTTAAAAAATAATCGCCGTTCATAGCTTAGGCAAAATTACTGCGATTCGTCACAAAATCCCTTGCTGACGCCAGTGCGAATTTGCAATGTTTACCAGCCGGTCAATTTATCCACCATCGCCGCCACAAGGCAATGGCTGTTATCTTAACCGGCAAAAAAGGGAACGGCACAAGCTTTGCTTTGATAAAAACAAAACAGGTGAGGACGACACTGCATGGCGGCGGGTAAGAACTTGACGGTCAATGGCGACCGTCTGTGGGACAGTCTGATGGACATGGCGAAGATTGGCCCCGGCATCGCCGGCGGCAATAATCGCCGCACACTGACGGATGAGGATGCGGAAGGCCGCCGCCTGTTTCAGCGCTGGTGCGAGGCGGCGGGTATGACGATGGGCGTCGACCGCATGGGCACCATGTTCGCCACCCGCCCCGGCGAAGACCCGGACGCGCTGCCGGTCTATATCGGCAGCCATCTCGACACCCAGCCGACCGGCGGCAAGTACGACGGCGTGCTTGGCGTGCTGGCCGGGCTGGAAGTGGTGCGCAGCCTGAACGACCTCAATATCAAAACCAGACACCCGATCACCGTCACCAACTGGTCGAATGAAGAAGGCGCGCGCTTCGCGCCCGCCATGCTGGCCTCGGGCGTCTTCGCCGGCATTCACGATCTCGATTACGCCTATAGCCGCACCGATACCGACGGCAAGACCTATGGCGAGGAGCTGAAGCGCATCGGCTGGCTGGGTGAAGAAGAGGTCGGCGCCCGCAAGATGCACGCCTATTTCGAATATCACATCGAGCAGGGGCCAATCCTGGAGGCGGAAGGAAAACAGATCGGCGTCGTCACCCATTGCCAGGGCTTGTGGTGGCTGGAAGTGACGCTGACCGGCAAGGAAGCCCATACCGGCTCGACGCCGATGGCCATGCGCGTCAATGCCGGCCTAGCCGCCGCCCGCATTCTTGAAAAAGTGCAGGAAGTGGCAATGGCCCACCAGCCGGGTGCCGTCGCCGGCGTCGGCCAGATGATCTTCACGCCCAATTCCCGCAATGTCCTGCCCGGCAAGGTGGTTTTCACCATCGACCTTAGAACCCCCTCGCAGGCGAAGCTCGACAACATGCGGGCCATCTTCGAACGCGAGGTGCCCGCTATCGCCGAAAAACTCGGCGTCGGCTGCTCGATCGAGGCCATCGGCCATTTCGATCCCGTCACCTTCGATCCGGTGCTGGTGGGCCGCGTGCGCAATGCCGCCGAAAAACTGGGTTATAGCCACATGGACATCATCTCCGGCGCCGGCCACGATGCCTGCTGGACCGCACGGGTCGCCCCTTCCACCATGATCTTCTGCCCCTGCGTGGACGGGCTTTCGCACAACGAAGCGGAAGAGATTTCGCCGGAATGGGCAAAGGCTGGCTGCGATGTGCTGCTGCATGCGGTGCTGGAGACTGCGGAGATCGTGGAATGATCGTGCCCACGAGGCCTTGCCCCCTCATCCGGCCCTTCGGGCCACCTTCTCCCCGGCGGGGAGAAGAAACACGCGGCAACACCCCCGACCCTACCACCGGCGTCATGAAAATCTGCGACGGTGCCTCCCATTTCTTCTCCCCGCCGGGGAGAAGGTGGCCCGAAGGGCCGGATGAGGGGGCAAGGCTCATGGTGGACCACACGGGCAAAAAAGCAGCAAAACGCCAACCTGGCAAAACCACGCAAGCCCGAAAACTCCGCCGCGACGAGACCGACGCCGAATACCGCCTCTGGTATGAACTCAAAGGCCGGCGGCTAAACGGCTTCAAGTTCAGCCGGCAAGTCCCGCTTGGCGCTTACATCGCCGATTTCGTCTGCCGCGAGAAAATGTTGATCGTCGAACTTGACGGATCGCAGCACGCCTCTTCCCCCCACGACCGGCAACGGACGCTCTGGTTAAACGGGCAGGGCTATGCCGTGCTCCGGTTCTGGAACCACGAAGTTTTCGAAGACCTCTCCTCCACGCTCACCACCATCCTCGCCGTCCTGAACGCCGAGACTTTCCTGCCCGATCATCCCGACCGTTATTTGCCAGCCCTCGTCACCGGGAACACGCCACAATGACCGCCACCATCATCAAGAACGGCACCGTCGTCACCGCCGACCTCACCTACAAGGCCGATGTGAAGATCGAAGACGGCAAGATCACCGAGATCGGACCCGACCTCACCGGCGGCACGATCCTCGATGCCACGGGATGTTACGTCATGCCCGGTGGCATCGATCCGCATGTGCATCTGGAAATGCCCTTCATGGGCACCTATTCCGCCGATGATTTCGAGAGCGGCACGCGCGCCGCACTTGCCGGCGGCACGACCATGGTGGTGGATTTCTGCCTGCCGGAGCCGGGGCAATCGCTTCTCGATGCCCTGCAACGCTGGGACAACAAGGCAACGCGTGCCAATTGCGATTATTCCTTCCACATGGCCGTCACCTGGTGGGGCGAGCAGGTCTTCGATGAGATGAAGACGGTGGTTCAGGAAAAGGGCATCAACTCCTTCAAGCACTTCATGGCCTATAAGGGCGCACTGATGGTGAATGACGACGAGATGTTCGCCTCCTTCTCGCGCTGCGCGGAACTCGGCGCCATTCCCTTCGTGCATGCGGAAAACGGCGATATCGTCGCGCAAATGCAGGAAAAACTGATGGCGGAAGGCAATGTCGGGCCGGAGGCACATGCCTATTCCCGCCCTCCCTCGGTGGAAGGCGAAGCCACCAACCGCGCCATCATCATCGCCGATATGGCCGGCGCTCCGCTTTATGTCGTCCACACCTCCTGCGAGCAGGCGCATGAGGCCATCCGCCGCGCCCGGCAAAACGGCATGCGGGTCTATGGCGAACCGCTGATCCAGCACCTGATCCTCGATGAAAGCGAATACGCCAATCCCGATTGGGATCACGCCGCCCGCCGGGTGATGTCGCCGCCCTTCCGCAATCGCCAGCATCAGGACAGCCTCTGGGCCGGTCTCGCCTCCGGTTCGCTGCAATGCGTGGCGACCGACCATTGCGCCTTCACGACCGAGCAGAAACGCTTCGGCCTCGGCGATTTCCGCAAGATACCGAACGGCACCGGTGGGCTTGAAGACCGCATGCCGTTGCTGTGGACCCATGGCGTGGCGACCGGCCGCCTGACGATGAACGAATTCGTCGCCGTCACCTCCACCAATATTGCGAAAATCCTCAACATCTACCCGAGAAAAGGCGCGATCCTCGTCGGCAGCGATGCCGATATCGTCGTCTGGGATCCGGCGCTCACAAAGACCATCAGCGCCGCAAGCCAGCAATCGGCCATCGACTACAACGTGTTCGAAGGGCAGAAGGTGAAGGGCATGCCACGCTACACCCTGTCGCGTGGCCTCGTCAGTGTCGAGGAGGGCACCATCGAGACACAGGAAGGCCACGGCCAGTTCGTCGCCCGCGACCCCTACCCCGCCGTCAGCCGTGCGCTTTCCACCTGGAAGGAACTCGTTTCGCCGCGCAAGGTGGAGCGTAGTGGCATTCCGGCATCGGGCGTATGACCATGAGCAGCGAGCCGAAACGCGAAATCCTCATCGCCGCCGCCGTTCTCCTTAATGAGCACAGGCAGATGCTTGTGGTGCGCAAGCGCGGCACCACGCAGTTCATGCAACCGGGCGGCAAGATCGATCCGGGCGAAACGCCGGAGCAGGCGCTGCACCGCGAACTGGCCGAGGAAATCGGCCTGACGCTGCCCGAACATGCCGTTCGTTATGAGGGCATCTTTCGCGAGGAAGCCGCCAATGAACCGGGCGCCGATGTCGTCGCCCATGCCTTTACCGCCAGACTTCAAGCCGAAGTCATGCCGCAGGCGGAAATCGAGGAAGTGCGCTGGCTCGATCTCGACCGTAACACCGGCGTGACCATCGCCAGACTGACGGAAACCCAGATGCTGCCGCTGGCGCGCGCAGCGCTCACGGAAAGCGACAATCAGCAAAGATGAACCAAGCCTCTCCCTATTCCGTCGTTTCCGCCAAAAAGCTGGGCCTCACCTTCGAAACGGGGGATGGCCCGGTCCACGCGCTGTCCAATGTCGATCTGGATGTAAAAAAGGGCGATTTCGTCTCCTTCATCGGCCCTTCCGGCTGCGGCAAGACCACCTTCCTGCGGGTCATCGCCGATCTTGAAAAACACACGTCAGGCGAGATCACCGTCAACGGCACGACGCCGGAAAACGCCCGCAGGGACCGGTCTTACGGTTACGTCTTTCAGGCCGCCGCACTTTACCCGTGGCGCAGCATCGAAAAGAACATCGCCCTGCCGCTTGAAATCATGGGTTACAGCAAGGCCGAGCAGCGCGAGCGCATCGACCGCACGATGGACCTCGTCAACCTCACCGGTTTCGGCAAGAAATACCCCTGGCAGCTTTCCGGCGGCATGCAGCAGCGCGCCTCCATCGCCCGCGCACTCGCCTTCGATGCCGACCTGCTGTTGATGGACGAGCCTTTCGGCGCGCTGGACGAGATCGTTCGCGATCATCTAAACGAACAGCTGCTGAAACTCTGGGATACGACCGGCAAGACCATCTGTTTCGTCACCCATTCCATTCCCGAAGCGGTCTATCTCTCGACGAAAATCGTCGTCATGTCGCCGCGGCCGGGGAGAGTGACTGATGTGATTACATCCACGCTGCCGCGGGAAAGGCCGCTGGAGATCAGGGAGACGCCGGAGTTTCTGGCCATTGCCCATCGGGTGCGTGAGGGGTTGAAGGCGGGGCATAGTTATGACGGGTGAGGTCAGCGCCAGCATTGGCTCATTTGGCGGGAGGTTGCCACACGTTTCTTCTCCCCGCCGGGGAGAAGGTGGCCCGAAGGGTCGGATGAGGGGGCAAGGTTGCGGCCTACCGCTACCCTTGCCCCCTCATCCCGCTGCCGCGACCTTCTCCCCCTCGGGGAGAAGAAGGCAGGCGGCTCTACCTCCATTCCATTCGCAAACAGTGAGATGGCCGAGACCCACCCACGAGTCGATCTCCCCCCTTGAGGGGGAGATGTCCGGCAGGACAGAGGGGGGGAAGCCTCACCCTCGGAATGATCGGCGGAGCAAAACCCCATGACCCTCCTCCGCCACCGCGTCCTTCCCATCCTCACCGTCCTCCTCGCCATCCTCATCCTCTGGCACATCGCCGTCATCTACCTCAACATGCCCTTCGCCCGCGATCAGGCCACCCGCGCCGGGCAGACGCCGGGTTTCTTCGAACTCCTGCCGCAAACCTTCGCGCAGGAGCGCCCGGTCCTCCCGGCCCCGCACCAGATCGCCGCCGAACTCTGGGACACGACCGTCAACAAGGCCATCACCTCCAAGCGCAGCCTCGTCTACCACGCCGGCATCACGCTTTCGGCCACCCTGCTCGGTTTCGCCATAGGCGCAGTGCTGGGCATTCTCCTCGCGGTCGCCATCATCCACAACCGCGCCATGGACCGCTCGGTCATGCCGTGGATCATCGCCAGCCAGACGATCCCCATCCTCGCCATCGCGCCGATGATCATCGTCGTCCTGAACTCCATCGGCATTTCCGGGCTTCTGCCGAAGGCGCTGATCTCCACCTACCTCTCCTTCTTCCCCATCGTCGTCGGCATGGTGAAGGGCTTAAGAAGCCCCGAAAGCCTCCAGCTCGATCTGATGCACACCTATAATGCCTCACCGGCCCAGATCTTCTGGAAGCTGCGCTGGCCCTCCGCACTGCCTTATCTTTTCACCTCGCTGAAGATCGCCATTGCGATTGCGCTTGTGGGTGCCATCGTCGGGGAACTGCCGACGGGCGCCGTCGCCGGCCTCGGCGCGCGCCTGCTCTCCGGCTCCTATTATGGCCAGACGGTGCAGATATGGGCGGCGCTGTTCATGGCCGCCGGTGTGGCGGCGTTGCTGGTGTCGATCATCGGCATTGCCCACGCCGCCGTCCTCAAGAGAATGGGAGCACGGCCATGACGAACCCCTTCTGGTTTATCGGCGCGATCCTGTTCTGGCTTGCCGCCTGGGCCTTCAACGAATGGCTGGTGCGGCGCAATTTCACCTCGATCTCTGGAAAGCGCATCGGCCGCATCGCCGTGCCCCTCCTCTTCGGCCTTGCCCTTCTGGTTCTGTGGGAAGGCATCGTGCGTGGTTTTTCCGTGCCGCCCATCCTGCTGCCGGCCCCCAGCGCCATCCTCGCCCGCCTTCTCGGCTCGCTGCCGATCCTCTGGGCGGATTTCCGCCAGACCTTCCTCAAATCGGTGCTGACGGGTTATGTGCTCGGCTGCGGCCTCGGCTTTCTCGTCGCCATCCTCATCGACCGCTCGCCCTTCCTCCAGCGCGGGCTTCTGCCCATCGGCAATTTCGTCTCCGCCCTGCCGGTCGTCGGCATCGCACCCATCATGGTCATGTGGTTCGGTTTCGACTGGCAGTCGAAAGTCGCCGTCGTCGTCATCATGACCTTCTTCCCGATGCTGGTGAACACGGTGCAGGGACTTGCCGCCGCCAGCCACATGGAACGCGACCTGATGCGCACCTATGCCGCCGGCTGGTGGCCGACGCTGATAAAGCTGCGCCTGCCCGCCGCCTGGCCCTTCATCTTCAACGCGCTGAAGATCAATTCCACGCTGGCGCTGATCGGCGCCATCGTCGCGGAATTCTTCGGCACGCCCATCGTCGGCATGGGGTTCCGCATATCCGCGGAAATGGGCCGCAGCAATGTCGATATGGTCTGGGCCGAAATCGCGGTCGCCGCACTCGCCGGCTCCGGCTTTTATGGTCTCGTGGCGCTCGCAGAGCGGGCCGTCACCTTCTGGCATCCGTCCGTCCGTGGGGGACGAACGTAAATAACGAAAAAGGGAACAGCGATGAAAATGAAACTTGCATCCATGCTTCTTGCCGGCGCGTCACTTCTGACCGCATTCGGGGCTGAGGCCGCCGACAAGATCACCCTGCAGCTGAAATGGGTGACCCAGGCGCAATTCGCCGGTTATTACGTCGCCAAGGACAAGGGCTTTTATGAAGCCGAAGGCCTCGATGTCGACATCAAGCCCGGTGGCCCGGATATCGCGCCCGCGCAGGTTCTGGCTGGCGGCGGGGCCGATGTGATCGTCGACTGGATGCCGTCAGCACTCGCCACCCGCGAAAAGGGCGTGCCGCTGGTCAATATCGCGCAGCCGTTCAAATCGTCGGGCATGATGCTGACCTGCCTGAAGGAAACCGGCATCACCAAGCCTGAAGATTTCAAGGGCAAGACGCTGGGCGTCTGGTTCTTCGGCAATGAATATCCGTTCCTGTCTTGGATGGCGCATCTGAAAATCCCGACCACCGGCGGCGCCGATGGCGTTACCGTGCTGAAACAGGGTTTCAACGTCGATCCGCTTTTGCAGAAACAGGCCGCCTGCATTTCCACCATGACATATAATGAATATTGGCAGGTGATTGACGCCGGCATCAAGCCGGAAGAACTCGTCACCTTCAAATATGAAGACGAAGGCGTGGCGACGCTGGAAGACGGACTTTACGTTCTCGAAGACAAGCTGAAAGACGCCAAGTTCAAGGAGGACATGGTCAAATTCGTCCGCGCCTCCATGAAAGGCTGGAAGTGGGCCGAAGAAAACCCTGACGACGCCGCCGATGTCGTTCTCGAAAACGACGCCTCCGGCGCGCAGACGGAAAAACACCAGAAGCGGATGATGGGCGAGGTTGCCAAACTCACCGCCGGTTCCAAGGGCGCGCTTGACAAGGCAGACTACGAGCGAACGGTAAAAACCCTGCTCGGCGGCGGCTCCGATCCGGTCATCACCAAGGAACCGACAGGCGCCTACACCACTGAAATCACCGATGCGGCGCTGAAATAGCCGAATTAAACCCGAATGAAGGGAACGCGCGGCGCCATCCGCGCGTTTTTCTCGCTGGTAACCCATTCGAAGAATTACAATATCCAGCCCCATACAAAAATGTATATCAACCATCGCGGCTATGCGGATTGATTTGCACGGCAACAGGAATTACAGTCCAGCCTACAAGACTGCCAACTTTGATCTTGTAAAATAAGCACAGGGCAAAGGTGCTTAAGATTCGCGTTGAGGGGCGTTTGAATCGGGAGGATCGAAAAGGAAGTATTGTGATCCCTTGTTTCACATTCGCTATCGCATGACCTTTTAAGACACGCCTTGGGCTGCAGGACATGCGATCGGATATTGCGCGAGCCAAGACACATGCAGCATAAAGTCACGTTTAACCGGTTTGTATTCCTTCTTCTTTCGGCAACGGCGCTTCCCCTCTCAGCAGCCGCCGAGGGAGAGACGCAGGCGCCGGCCAAACAGCAGAACCTGCCATCAATCATCGTCGCGCATGCGGCAAAACGCGATCTCGTGGACCGCATCATCGCCACCGGCACGATCCGCCCCGTGGACGAGATTTACGTCCAGCCGCTGGTCGACGGTCTGTCGATCGACACGCTGAACGCCGATATCGGCGACCGGGTGGAAGCGAATGCGGTTCTCGCGGTCCTTTCATCGGACAGTCTGATCCTTCAGAAAAGCCAGCTTGAGGCCAATAAGGCCAAGGCACAGGCCGCTGTTGCGCAGGCCAAGGCACAGGTTCTGGAAGCGGAGGCGAGCGCCAACGACGCGAACCGCCAGCGTGACCGCGCCGCAAAGCTCGGCCAGAGCGGTTCCGGATCCGTCTCGCAGGTTGAGCAGACGCAGGCGCAGGCGGAAGTCGCCGCCGCCAAGCTGAACGCCGCCCGCCAGGCCGTTTCCGCCGGCGAAGCCGATATCAAGGTTGTGGATGCGCAGATTGCCGATATCGACCTGAAATTGACGCGCACCGGCGTGAAAACCCCGGTCGCCGGTATTGTTTCGGCCAAGAATGCCAAGGTCGGCGCGATTGCCAGCGGCGCCGGTGATCCGCTGTTTACCGTCATCAAGGATGGCGCGATCGAACTTGTCGCCGATCTGTCCGAGACGGATATCCTCAAGGTGAAACCCGGCCAGAAAGCCTATTTGACGGTTGCCGGCGGAGCTGAGAAAATAGAGGGCAAGGTGCGCCTCGTGTCGCCCACCGTCGATCCGACCACGCGCCTCGGTTCCGTGCATGTGGTGTTGCCCGAAGGTAGCCCGGCGCGATCCGGCATGTATGCCAGCGCGGCGATCATCGTCGAGGAGACGAATGCGCTCGCCTTGCCGCTGTCGGCCGTCACCTCCGGGCGTGAAGGTTCAACCACCCGCAAGGTGGAAGGCGACGTCGTCAAACAGGTAAAGATCGAGACCGGCATCGAAGACGGCGGTTTTATCGAGATTGTCAGCGGTCTTGCCGCTGGAGACAAGGTTGTCGAGAAAGCTGGGGCATTCGTGCGTGATGGGGACCGGATCAGACCGGTGGAAGCCCAGACGGCTGCGTCCAACTGACTGAGGGAATGAGATGAACTTTTCCGCATGGTCAATCCGTAACCCGATTGCGCCGCTGCTCGGCTTCGCGCTTTTGATGATCCTCGGCATGCAGGCGTTCAACACCCTGCCCATCACCCGTTTTCCGAACATCGACGTTCCCGTCGTGGCCGTCACCGTCACCCAGAGCGGCGCTTCGCCGTCCGAGCTCGAAATGCAGGTGACGAAGGAGATCGAGGACGCCGTCGCCGCCATCAGCGGCGTCGACGAAATCCAGTCCACCGTGGTCGATGGCCAGTCCACCACCACGGTCGTCTTCCGCATCGAAAAGCCGACGGAAGAAGCGGTTCAGGATACGAAGGACGCCATCGACAAGATCCGCAGCGATCTTCCCGCCGATATCGAGGAACCGATTGTCAGCAAGATCGACGTCGAGGGTCAGGCGATCCAGACCTTCGCCGTCTCCTCGCCCAACATGACGCTGGAAGAACTGTCCTGGTTCGTGGATGACACGATCAAGCGTTCGCTCCAGGGCCAGTCGGGCATCGGCAAGGTGGACCGTTATGGCGGCGCTGACCGCGAAGTGCGCGTTTCGCTGAACCCCGAAAAGCTCGATGCCTATGGCATTACCGCCACCGAGGTGAACAGCCAGCTGCGCGGCACGAACGTCGATCTCGGCTCGGGCCGAGGCCAGGTTGGCGGCAACGAACAGACCATCCGCACGCTCGGCGATACGCGCGACGTGAGCCAGCTTGCCAATACCACGATAGCGCTGTCCAACGGTCGTTTCGTCAAGCTCTCCGAACTCGGCACGGTCACCGACACCTATGAGGAGCAGAAATCCTTCTCGCGCTTCAACGGCAATCCCGCCGTCACCTTCGCGGTGTTCCGCTCCAAGGGCGCGAGCGAGGTCTCGGTCGCCGAAACCGTGGCGGCAAGCCTCGATCAGGTGCGCAAGGATCATCCCGACGTCTCGATCGAAATGGTCGATGACGCCGTCTATTTCACCTATGGCAATTACGAGGCGGCGCTGCATACGCTGATCGAAGGCGCTATCCTCGCCGTTATCGTCGTCCTGCTCTTCCTGCGCAACTGGCGTGCAACGCTGATTGCCGCCGTAGCGCTGCCGCTTTCCGCGATCCCGACCTTCTGGATCATGGATATCATGGGCTTCTCGCTCAACCTCGTCAGCTTCCTGGCCTTGACCCTCGCCACGGGTATTCTCGTCGACGACGCCATCGTGGAAATCGAGAACATCGCCCGCCATATCAAGATGGGCAAGACGCCCTATCGGGCAGCGCTGGAAGCGGCGGATGAAATCGGCCTCGCCGTCATCGCCACCAGCTTCACCATCATCGCCGTTTTCGTGCCCGTCTCGTTCATGCCTGGTATTCCGGGCCAGTACTTCATCCAGTTCGGCCTCACCGTCGCCTTCTCGGTGTTCTTCTCGCTTGCCGTCGCCCGCCTCATCACACCGTTGATGGCGGCCTATCTGATGCGCGCCGAAGATGCGATGGACGATCACCACGACAATGACAGCCGGCTGATGAAGGCCTATACGCGCATGGTCACCGCCACCACCCGCAAGTGGTGGGCGCGATATCTGACGCTGCTCGGCGCCATCGGCTTCCTCGTCGCTTCCGTCATTCTGCTCGCCGGCGTTCCGGGGAGCTTCCTGCCGCCGGACGACGCCTCGCGCGTGACGCTTTCGGTGGAACTGCCGCCCAATGCGACGCTCGACGAAACCGACCGCACGACAACGCAGATTTATCACGCCATCCGCGACATCGATGGCGTGGAAAGCGTCTTCATCCTTGGCGGCGCTTCGCCCAAGGGGGACCTGGAACTGCGCCGCGCCACCGTCAACGTCATCCTGCAGCATATCGACCATTCGCTGCTGAAAACCCTTGTCAACAAAGGCCTCGGCTCCCTTCCGCTCATCGGTCAATATCTGCCGAAGGTGGAAGAGAAGGGCCGCACACGTCCGCAATGGGATGTGGAGCAGGATATTTTCGCGCAGGTGCGCGGCATTCCCGATGTGCGCATCATCAAGCTCAACGACCGTGCGGAACGCGAGCTCTCCTTCAACTTCCTCTCCTCAAACGAGAAGGACCTGAACGACGCCGTCGGTATTCTAGAAAGCCGCCTGCGGGCCTCGCCGATCCTTGCCAATGTCAGCTCGGAAGGCGCCCTGCCCCGGCCGGAACTGCAAATCCGCCCGCGCAAGGATGAAATCGCCCGCCTTGGCATCACGCCGCAGCAGATTTCGCAGACCGTGCGTGTCGCCACCATCGGCGATATCGACGCGCAGCTGACGAAGATTTCGCTGGACGACCGGCAGATTCCGATCCGCGTGCAGGCGTCGCTCGACACCCGCCGCGACCTCGCCACCATCCGCGCGCTGAAGATCAAGACCGCCTCCGGATCGCTGGTGCCGCTCTACAGCGTTGCCGATATCGATTATTCGGAAGGTCCAAGCTCGATCAAGCGCAACGACCGCAACCGCGTCGTCTCCATCGGCTCCGACGTTCCCTTCGGCACGGCGCTCGATACGTCGACGGCCGAATTCAAGCGCATCGTGTCGGAAACCGAACTGCCGGCGAGCGTTCGCCTTGCCGAAAGCGGCGACGCCAAGGTACAGGGCGAAATGCAGCAGGGCTTCGTCAATGCCATGCTGCTCGGCCTGATGCTGGTGCTGGTCGTGCTCATCCTGCTCTTCAAGGATGTCATCCAGCCCTTCACCATCCTGTTCTCGCTGCCGCTCGCCATCGGCGGCGTGGCAGTGGCGCTCATTATCACGCAGAACGCGCTCTCCATGCCGGTTCTCATCGGCATCCTGATGCTGATGGGCATCGTGACGAAAAACGCCATTCTGCTGGTGGATTTCGCCATCGAAATGCGCCGTCACGGCATGGAACGGGTGCATGCCATGGTGGAGGCAGGCCGTAAGCGCGCCCGCCCGATCATCATGACCTCCATCGCCATGTCGGCGGGAATGTTGCCCTCCGCCCTCGGCGTCGACGAAGGCGGTTCGTTCCGCGCGCCGATGGCGATTGCGGTGATCGGCGGCATCATCGTCTCGACGGTGCTGTCGCTCATCGTGGTGCCGGCCTTCTTCCTGATCATGGACGACCTCTCGCGCCTGCTCGCCCACCTCTTCGGCCGCTTCGTCGGCAAGAAGGAAGTGGAGGAGGAAGCCCTCTCCAACGAGAAACTCTCGGAGATCGCCCACGAAAACAGCCTCGCCCTTTCCTCGCTGGAGGCCCGCGTCGCCAACATGGAAAAGGGCACCGGCGAAAAGGCAGGCGAAAAGGGCAGCAATATATTGCGACTGCCGCCGCTTGCTGCGGAATGAAAGTTGCAAATACGAAGATTGAAACGCCGGGGCTTGTACCCGGCGTTTTTTCGTCTCTGTGGTAAAGCACGACATCGCGGCATATTTCTTTTCCCCGCCGGGGAGAAGGTGGCCCGAAGGGTCGGATGAGGGGGCAACTTTGCCGAATCTCTCTACCCTCGCCCCCTCATCCCGCTGCCGCGGACTTCTCCCCCTCGGGGAGAAGAAATATGCCGCACCTACTCACTCCATTTTCCCCTGCCGCCCTGATCTTCAACGGCTCGGCCGCATTGCCAAACCCGTTTGATCGAAATCAATTCGCTTTCCAGATGAACTGCTAGTCTCCCTCGCATCGGGAATTGCCGGTTGAGGATTAATGCTATGGGTTCTTTGCAGATAGGCGTGAGGGAGAAGGAACTTCCCCGGTTTCGTATCGCTTCGGACAGCCCGGCAAAAGGTTTAAGCGGGAGCCGGATGGACGTGAACAAGACCGTGAAGCTGAGCAACAGGGACAGGAACATTCTGCTGCGCGCACCCTTGATCGGGATAGCGGATGATGCGGCGGCGCTGAAGCTGATGGAGGCGGCGACCATCACCAATGTCAACGCCCGCCACGTCATCTTCAAGGAAGGTGAAGCGGCGCAGCATTTTTACTGCGTGCTGTCGGGTTATATCAGGCTTTACCGGCTGGACCGGCACGGGCGCGAGGCGGATGTGCGCGTCAGCGGCCCCGGCGATACTTTCAATGAGTGCCTGATCTTCGGCAGCGATACCTATCGTTACAGCGCGCAGGCGGCGGAAAACTGCACCGTGGCGCGGTTCGAACTCACGAGAATCCGCAGCCTGATCGACCAGGAGCCGGCCATCGCCAAGGCCGTCATGCGCTGCTTGTCCAACAGCCTGCTCGGCACCATGGATTGCATCGCCAACGACCGGCTGCAAACTGCGCCGCAACGTGTCGCCCATTACCTCATCAATCAGGGCCCGCGCGACGCCACGTCCTTTTCGCTGCGGCTGCCATTCCAGAAAAGCCTGCTTGCCGGCAAGCTCGGCCTTGCACCGGAAGCCTTGTCACGCGCCTTCTCGACGCTGAAAAAATCAGGCGTCACGGTGCGTGGCCGCATCGTACAGGTCAATGACGTCGCGGCGTTGAAGCAGATTTGAAAAATCTCGGGGAGAGAGGGAGGAGGACGGCGCGCCCTCGGGCAGCCGTCCTCTGACGTTTCATGCGACCGAATGCCCGGCCCTCCAACCTTCGGGCTATTTCAAAGACCGCCCTGCTCTTTCAGGAAACCAACGATACGATCGACGCCATCGCCGCGCTTCATGTCGGTGAAAACGAAAGGCATGGTGTTGCGCATCCGCGTTGCATCGCTGTCCATGACGGTCAGATCGGCGCCGACATAGGGCGCAAGGTCCTTCTTGTTGATGACCAGCAGGTCCGAGCGGGTGATGCCCGGCCCGCCCTTGCGCGGAATTTCCTCGCCCTGGCAGACGGAAATGACATAGATGGTGATATCGGCGAGATCTGGCGAAAAGGTCGCGGCGAGATTGTCGCCGCCGGATTCGATGAAGACCACATCGAGATCGGGAAACCGCGCATTGAGCCCGGCAATCGCTTGCAGATTGATCGTGGCGTCCTCACGAATGGCGGTATGCGGGCAACCGCCCGTCTCCACCCCGACGATACGCTCGGACGGAAGCGCCTGCATGCGCACCAGCGCCTCGGCGTCTTCCTTGGTATAGATATCATTGGTGACGACGGCGACGGAATAATCCCCGCTCATCGCCTTGCAGAGCTTCTCCGTCAGCGCCGTCTTGCCGGAACCCACCGGCCCACCAATGCCGACGCGCAGAGGCCCATTACCCGATTTCATCACTCTGTTCCCTTCATCATGCTGTGGTCCAATCTTACGACAACCACTCAAATTTCAGCTCAAATATACGCAAGGATCGTGCCACTTGTTTCTTCTCCCCGCCGGGGAGAAGGTGGCCCGAAGGGTCGGATGAGGGGGCTAGCTCTCGGTATATCTCTACCCTTGCCCCCTCATCCCGCTGCCGCGACCTTCTCCCCGGCGGGGAGAAGAAACAAGTGGCATGCGCTCGCCCCATCGATTGCCGTCGCTTTCACGACCGGAAAAGCCGCGTACCCTGTGTTTCGTGCCGCATCGCCGCCGTATCGGCGATAACAGTGGCGCTGCCGAGATCATCGAGCGTGGATAATGCGGCCCGTGCCGCAACCTCCAAGACAACACCCTCGCTTGCAGCCACAATGGCGACGCCATCCTTTTGCCCCGCGACGCCAAGACGGATGCCGGCTGAAACGATCTGCGAAACACCTGCATGCAGAAAAGCGGCAAGCGTCTCGCGCAGCGGTACTCCATGTCCGGCAGCAATAGCGCCTATGGCGACGGGATAAGGAGCCTCCTTCGGCAACAGCTCCAGAACCGCGTGCGGCCATGCGCCGGCAGCGGCAACGAAAGCATCGCCCAGAAGCACGGTCTCACGATAACGCTCCGCCGAGCCGGCCAGCGCACGGCCGAGATCAGCCATTTCGCTGAGCGCCGCGGCATCCTGCGAGCTTCGCCAGGCATGCGCCAGAAACACCGCATCGTTCCACAGGCTACCGTGGCTCAGCAGCGTTTCGAGCCAGTCGCGCAGGGCCGCCGCATCGCCGACGCGCCGATCTTCCACCGCCTTTTCAAGCCCGCCGGAATAGGAAAAACCACCGACGGGAAAAGCCGGCGACATCCAGGCCATCAACCGCAGCAGCGCGGCGACGCCGCTTTCCGCGCTCACGGCTCAGCCGTGATCGTGATGGTGGTGGCCATGATCATGGCCATGGGAATGACCGCCATGAGCGTGGTAAGCGCCGCGTGCCGGCTGGAACGGTTCTTCGACCTCCCGCACGGTAGCGCCCAGACCTTCCAGCATGGCACGAATGACGTGGTCGCGCAGGATGAGAATTCGCTCTTCCTCGATCTGCGCCGAAAGATGCCGGTTGCCCAGATGCCAGGCAAGCTCGATCAGGTGAAGACGATCCTTCGCTTTGATTTCGAACAGCTTTTCATCCGCCGCACGGACCTCGATCAGGTCGCCGTTTTCCACCACCAGAAGATCGCCATGGGCAAACAGCACCGCTTCCTTCAGGTCCAGCATCACCATTTCGTCATTTTGCAGATGCAGCAGCTTGCGGCGCAGATGCCGTTGGTCATGCGCCAGCGTGACATAACCGGAGGGCTCGTCGGCAGGGGTTCCGGCCGGATGATAGGAGGTGACGCGCAGCATGGGATGATCCGTTTCAGAAACAGTCTTGGGAGGCTGATTTTTGCCGGATAGGCGGGGTGATTTCAAGACGCGATTTCAGGGCACATGGCCACCAGAATGACAAAGCCCGGCATCACGGCCGGGCCAAGTGCAAACCTTTCTCCACTTTCGACGTCATCCTCGGGCTTGACCCGAGGATCCACCCGTCAGACGCCTATGGATCCTCGCCTCAAGGGCGAGGATGACGGATGAGAGGTTTTCGCCTCCTGTCAGCACCCCGAAGACACGACATCGGTGCCGGGCCTTCGCAAAACCAAAATCAGGCCGCAGCGCGGCTTTTCAGGTTTTCGAGAATATTCTGCGGCGAAGAAACGCCGTAAGGGTCGGATTCGCAATTGTCGGAATAACCCTCTTCCTCGAACCACTGCTCCACCAGACCGTCATTGATGACGGCGGCGTAACGCCAGGAGCGCATGCCGAAACCGAGATTGTCCTTGGCGACCAGCATGCCCATCTTGCGGGTGAACTCGCCCGAACCGTCAGGAATGACCTTGACGTTTTCGAGGTTCTGGCCCTTGGCCCAGGCATTCATGACAAAGGCATCGTTGACCGACAGGCAATAGATTTCGTCGACGCCCAGCGCGCGGAATTCACCCGCCAGCTTTTCGAAATCCGGAAGCTGGTAGGTCGAGCAGGTCGGCGTAAAGGCGCCGGGCAGCGAAAACAGCACGACCTTCTTGCCCTTGAAATAATCGTCGGAGGTCATGTCCTGCCAACGGAACGGGTTGGGGCCACCAACGGCCTCATCGCGAACGCGCGTGCGGAAGGTTACGGCGGGCACTTTTTTGCCGAGCATGTCTTGTCTCCTGTTCTGGCGTTTTGCGGGATCGCTTGGGATCGATCCGCGCGGACTTGTTTAGCAGTTTCCATAGCGCATGACGCGCTGCGGTGCAGCATAAAAAAAGGATTTCAGCCGCCAAATACGCGAAATGGCCGCACGGAATTTGGGATCAATTGTGCATATCTAACGACCAGCGCAACAGCGGCGGCAAGGGCGTCCACCAGCCGGTTTGAATGCCCGCGTCCCGCAACATCGCGGCTGACCATGTGTTGCATCCGGCGACCGCATTGAACCAGCCATTTGCCTCGAAAAACGCGTCCGTCAGGCCGTAGCCGGCACCGGCAACCGGCCTGACACCGTTGTCGTTTCCGGCAAAACTTGCCCTGATGCCCGCGACAAGGCGCTGATAGCCCGCTTCGGAAATGCGAAGCCGTTTCACGCCGGCGAGATTGGCGGGAAAATCGCCTGTCACATCCACATGCATGACGGCGCTGTCCAGCGTGAAGGAGCGCAGCACCGGCATCGGCTTCAGATCGGCCCAGGTGGGCGTTTGGATGTAAAACGAGCGGCCGCCCCAGCCGAACACCAGATAGGCGGCCGCCGGATGATTGACCGCAATGCCGCCCTCCTGCAACTCGGCAAAAACCCGCCGCAGATCGTCATCGACCGGCAGGGCAATGTCCGTGTGGATCGGGTTGGACAACAGCAGGATTTCGCGATCTTTCGCACCGTTTGCATCATCGGCGAGAAAGGGGCGCGGCACCACGGTGCCGAGCACGAAAAGCAGGACGACCAGCAGCAAGCCGCCGCCGATCCATCTGAGAACAGTCCGCAACACAACGTCCGTTAAAACAGGAAATAACGCTGCGCCATCGGCAGCACCGTTGCCGGTTCGCAGGTCAGAAGCTCGCCATCCGCCCGCACCTCATAGGTCTCGGGATCGACCTCGATATGCGGCGTCAGCGAATTGTGGATCATCGACGCTTTCGAGATACCGCCACGCACGTTCTTAACCGCCAAAAGCTTCTTGGCGACCCCGAGGCGCTGGGCAAGGCCACCGTCGAGCGAGGCCTGCGACACGAAAGTGACCGAGGAATTGGTGCGCAGCTTACCGTAGGCCGCAAACATCGGCCGGTAATGCATCGGCTGCGGTGTGGGAATGGAGGCGTTCGGATCGCCCATCGGTGCCGCGGCGATGGAACCGCCGAGCAACACCATTTCCGGCTTCACGCCGAAAAACGCCGGATTCCACAACACCAGATCGGCGCGCTTGCCGACTTCGACGGAGCCGATCTCGTGGCTGACACCCTGGGCGATGGCCGGGTTGATGGTATATTTGGCGATGTAACGACGAACACGGAAATTGTCGTTCTCGCCGGTCTCTTCCTTCAGGCGGCCGCGCTGGCGCTTCATCTTGTCGGCGGTCTGCCAGGTGCGGATCGCCACTTCGCCGACGCGGCCCATGGCCTGGCTGTCGGAAGAGATGATCGAAAAAGCACCGATATCGTGGAGAATATCCTCCGCCGCGATGGTTTCCTTGCGGATGCGGCTTTCGGCGAAGGCGATATCCTCGGGAATGGATGGCGACAGATGGTGGCACACCATCAGCATGTCGAGATGTTCGGCGAGCGTATTCACCGTGTAGGGCCGGGTCGGATTGGTGGAGGACGGAATGACGTTCGGGTTGCCGCAGACCTTGATGATGTCTGGCGCGTGCCCGCCGCCCGCACCTTCGGTGTGGAAAGCATGGATGGTGCGGCCTCTGATCGCGGCGACCGTGTCTTCGACGAAACCGCTCTCGTTCAGCGTATCGGTGTGGATCATCACCTGCACGTCATATTCATCGGCCACCGTCAGGCAATTGTCGATGGCGGCGGGCGTCGTGCCCCAGTCCTCATGCAGCTTCAGCGAGGAGGCGCCGGCGAGGATCATCTCTTCCAGCGGCGCTGGCAGCGAGGCATTGCCCTTGCCGGCCAGCGCGAGGTTCATCGGAAAGGCATCGAAGCTTTCGATCATCCGCTCAATGTGCCAAGCACCGGTGCAGGTGGTGGCAAGCGTGCCGTGCGCCGGGCCGGAACCGCCGCCCAGCATGCAGGTCACACCGCTCATCAGCGCTTCTTCGATCTGCTGCGGGCAGATGTAATGGATATGCGCGTCCATGCCGCCGGCCGTCAGGATCTTGCCTTCGCCGGCAATTGCTTCCGTCGAAGGGCCGACGATGATCGTGACACCCGGCTGCGTATCCGGGTTGCCCGCCTTGCCGATGGCATGAATGCGGCCGTTTTTCAGGCCCACATCCGCCTTGTAGATGCCGCTATGGTCAACGATGACGGCATTGGTGATGACGGTATCGACGGCGCCTTCGGCCCGCGTCGCCTGGCTCTGGCCCATGCCGTCACGAATGACCTTGCCGCCGCCGAATTTCACTTCCTCGCCATAGGTCGTGTGGTCCTTCTCGATCTCGATGAAGAGTTCGGTATCGGCAAGCCGCACCTTGTCGCCGACAGTCGGGCCAAACATGCCGGCATAAGCGGCGCGGGAAATCTTGTAAGGCATGGGCTCAGGCTCCTTCGGACGCGGAGAAAATCGATGTGGGAGAAATTCGTTTGAGCCGGCCCTCGCCCGCGAGGGCTTCGACCAGCTGTTGTTCGGCGGTAAATGGATGTCCGCTCCAGCCCTGATGGCCGAAGCCGGCAATCGCCACCTCGTCATCCTCATCGCTAACATTCTCAAGAACATGGGCGATGGCGAAAAGGCCGGTGCTGGGGCAGACATAGGGCGCGGGCGCATAGGCTTCGAGCGCGACATCGAGCCGTTCGTGAACGCCCCGATGGATAACAACATGGCTCTTGCCGCCCGCCCGCGCGATTGCCGCAAAACCGGGGGTATAATCGGCGCAGAAATCGGTGAGTTCCGGCCAGCGCGCGCGGATACCGGGTTCCATTTCTGCAAATTTCGCGGGATCACGCACCGACCAGATGGCAGCCGCCTGTCGCACACCGTCGCTTTCGCGCCATTCGGTCCCTTCGGTCATCTCGCGACCCGGCCGCCCGGTATTGCAGACGGCAACGACATCGGTGCGCGTGCCGCCAAGCCCGAGGGAGCGGCAGTCGTTGAAACGGATGACGATATCCGAACGGTCGATGAGCCGGGCGGCGCCAGGCGGCAACTCCCCATTTCCGACAATCGTGATCTGCCGCCCCATGCGTTCAGAAGCCTTCCGACAGCTGGCGCAGTTCGTCGGCGCGCCTTGTGCTCATCTCGGCCAGGCAGGAGGAGATCAGCATCGGCTCCATCGAGCCGCCCCGCGCCTGAAAGCCGGCAACCGCGCAATTGGCGTCGCGAAACGCCACCCACGCCCGCTGCGCTGTCACCAGAGCGTCGGTCGCGCCCTTGCCGTCGGCATCTGCCGTCTTGTCGCGTTCGACAAGCAGCTTGCGCAGCTTCTGATAGTCGACATTGAGCTGCTTGTCGGCCTTCTCATAATCCTTTCCAGCGCAAATCGTCATATCCGCCTGCGTCTGCGGGTCCTTGCAGTTTGGCTCCTGTGCGGCGGCCGGCCCAGAGATGCCTGCAGTCACGCAGAAGACGGCGGCCATGGCGAGGCTGTTTTTGCTGATCGCCATCGCTCAGGCCGCCGCGCCGTCAAAAGCCTGCGATTTCAGCGCCCGCGGATCGACGCCATCGAGACAATTGGCATTGACCGCCACCATGGGCGTGCCATCAGGCCCATCGGCATAAGCGAAGCTTTCAATGCCGCAGTTGGAGCAGAAAAAATGATGGATCTTGTGTTTGTTGAAGAGATATTCGCTGAGCTTATCCTCGCCGGAAAGCAGGGTGAATTTCTCTCGCGGTGCAAAGGCGAGCGTGGAACCCAGACGCTTGCAGCGCGAACAATTGCAGATGACGGTATGGTCGAGATCGGCATCGACCTCGAAGCTCACATCGCCGCACTGGCAGCTTCCATGATAATGCGCCGTCGCCATTTCATAACCTCCCCATGACCTGTTGACGGAAACCATAAACCTCGCGCTTGCCGGACAGCGGCACCAGCGTCACTTCCCGTTTCTGGCCGGGCTCGAAACGTACCGCCGTGCCGGCCGGAATATCGAGGCGCATGCCGCGCGCCTTGTCGCGGTCGAACAGGAGACCCGCATTGGTCTCGAAAAAATGGTAATGACTGCCCACCTGCACCGGCCGGTCGCCCGAATTGGCCACTTCAATCGTCACGGTCGGCTGGCCGGCATTGAGTTCGATGGTGCCCTCTGCGGCAATGATTTCGCCTGGTTTCATGGAATTTCCCCTTTTATCTCAGGCAGCGTTGGCCGCCATGCAGCCTTTGCCCCTCACCTGATCGGTTCGTGAACGGTCACCAGCTTGGTTCCATCGGGAAAGGTCGCTTCCACCTGCACATCATGGATCATCTCGGCGATACCATCCATCACCTGATCGCGGGTAATGACATGCGCGCCCGCCTCCATCAGCTCGGCCACGGCGCGGCCATCGCGGGCGCCCTCGACCACGAAATCGGTAATCAGCGCAATCGCTTCGGGATAGTTCAGCTTCACGCCGCGCTCCAGCCGGCGGCGCGCCACCATGGCGGCCATGGAAATCAGCAGCTTGTCTTTTTCTCTTGGGCTAAGGTTCATCGTGGTCCCGCAGCTTGGAATCTGTTCCGCCAGCATGGTTGCGGCAAGCAGATCCGACGTGTTGACAGACCCCGAGGGACGCCTGATACGAAGCGATCCGAAGGGTTTACAGATTCCAGACTTTCGGCACTGGCGCGCCGTTTCGCAAGAGCGAAATGATCGGAAAAAGCAATTTTCTCAAGGAGAAACCGTCTGCGGCGGCAACCCGTACCACAAGCTTGCCCTGCCATTGGCTGGCGCCGCCGCTTTCCCCGGCAATAGCCCGGATTTTAGGCAGAAGCGCCTCGGCCAGCGGTCCGACATAAAGCAGCGTGGCAAAGGCGACCTGGCCGGCGAGAACCGCCGGTTTCGCCGTCAGCGCCGCCACCTCGCCCGAAAGCAGAAGCTCTTCGGCATGCACAAGCGTGCCCCCGTGGCGAATGCGCCAGCGGTCACGAAAAAGCCCATGCGTCATCGCCTCGCCCATGGCCTGGCGACCGAGCAACACGGCTTCGACGGCGATGAATTCGGAGGATTGGTCGAGATCGGCCTCGAGCCGACGGGTGAGCGATGCCCGGTCGAAGAGAATGGTTTCCTGCGGCAGCCAGTGCAGTTTCGCGCCCGGCCCGGCAGAAATGCGGGCGGTAACCGTGGCTGTGCCTGATGATGCCTTGTAGACTTTCTCACAGGCCTGCGTTGTCACGACAAGCGAGGTGCCGGCACCGGCGACCGCCTGCCATTCGATCTCGTCTCCGCCGGTGAGCCCGCCGGAGGAATTGATGAGAATGGCCTCGGCTTCGTTCGAAAAAGTGTCCGGCAGGCGGATCTTGGCGCAGCCTTCCTGAAACAATTCGTCCAGCCGGCTGCGCCCTTCAACGGCCTTGGTTACAATGCGTCCTCTGCCACGGGCGCGTTGCTGCCGGACAGGCTGTTGAGCGTCTTCACAACCGGAAGGGACGATGACTTGCTGTTGCTGCTGCACGCGGTCTCCGAAGCACTTGCGGAAGCGGACGAGGCTTTTGCGCCGCAATCCTTCTTGACGACGGCGTCCACCACCAGCTGTCCTTCCGTATTGCGGAAGAAATCCCACATTCTTTCGGCCGCATCAACCGTGCGCGTCACTTCGCCTGTGGGCATCTTGCGCTCCACGGCCGGTTCCGCCTTCGGCGTCTGTTCGCCGCCCGGCTTGCGGGTGACGACAGCGCTCGCGGCCAGCACTTCCGCCTTCATCGTGGCGCGCGGCCAGGCATGGTCCCAGTTCTCGATGACATAGGACTGAATGCGCGCACCGGCCTTGCAGACATCATAGGAATTGACGGTGAAGCTCTCGCCCACCTTGCTTTTGGCGGCGCCTTTGCAGCCGTCCATTTCGGCCCAGCGCTTCAGCGCCGTCTCGCCGCCATATTGCCAATAGGACTTGCCGCCGCCCTGATAGGGATTGGCGGGGTCTTTCAGCCCGGCAAATGCGATGATCGACATCGGCCGCGCCGGTTTGCAGCTTGCCGCATCCGGTCCCCATTTGCCTTCGGTCTCCAGCGGATAACCCGCGCGCAGCGAGGCGACGAAACCGGCAGCGGTGAAATCCGCGCCGCCATTGCAGATGAATTGCGACAGCATGCGCCCGCCGCCGGAATAACCGGAACCGTAAAAACGCTCCTCATCCACGCAGAACCTGCCCTTCACCATGGTGATGGCATCGCGGATGAAACCGACCTCGTCCAGCCCGCCCGGGCGCTTGGTGACGCCGGGAACATTCCAGGCATGGGTGCCGGGCAATTCGCCATTCAGGCTGCCGGCCAGCGCCACCACCACCACACCGTCCCGTTCGGCAAGCTTGTCCCAGCCGCTGCGGTTCAGCTGGCCATGCGGATTGCTGTTGGAGCCATGAAAATCGAACACCACGGGCAGCGGCTTTTTTCCATCATAAGCGGATGGAACAAAATAGACGCCATCGCGTTTCTGGCCATTGGAAAGAATGGAAAAATCATGCCTGCCCGGTTCCATGCCGGGTCCGGGCAATTGACCGCAGGTCGATGCCGACGCTGCGACACCGGCGCTCGCGCACATGGCAAGACCCAGAAAGAGGGTGCGTGCGGAGCGGAACAGCCGGGCGGTCCGGCCAATGGCAAAATCTTGATGCATTGACACGCCTTTATTGGGCACGGTTTTCCCGACGATACGTCGGACGTGCGTGGAATGTAAGGGATCAACTGTCGCGGCGTGCGAATAGACTTTTCCTGTGTCCCGCATGCAGCATTTGCGCTGCCAATATCACAGGCTTTTATTCAACGAAATGCTAAGATTGCGCATAAAAGCCATGCAGACACGCATAGACTTTCAAAATATTAATCGACCGTTTGCACATCGTGATCGGCGTGCGGCATCTTTAGTCTCGGTTTATACTGTCAGGTGACGCCGCGCCTCGGGCGTATCCAGCGTCTCGGCCAGGCCCTGATGCACGATCTCGCCGCGATCCATGATGTAGACGTAATCGGCGAGCTCGCGGCAGAAATCCAGATATTGCTCGACCAGCAGGATCGCCATGCCGGTGGAATCGCGCAGATATTTGATCGCCCGGCCGATATCCTTGATGATCGACGGCTGAATGCCCTCGGTCGGCTCGTCGAGAACGAGGATCTTCGGCCGCGTCACCAGCGCCCGGCCAATGGCAAGCTGCTGCTGCTGGCCGCCGGAAAGATCGCCGCCGCGCCTTCCCAGCATGGATTGCAGCACGGGAAACAGGCTGAAAATATCATCCGGAATGAACCGTTCCTTACGCGGCAGCGGCGCATAACCGCTCTCCAGGTTTTCCTGCACGCTGAGCAGCGGAAAGATTTCCCGCCCCTGCGGCACGTAACCGACGCCGCGCTTGGCCCGGTGGTAAGGCGCCAGCCCATCCAGCGGCGCACCGCCAAAGCTGATCGAACCGCCACTGATGGCATGCTGGCCGGTGACGGCGCGCAAAAGCGAGCTTTTGCCTACACCGTTGCGGCCGAGAACACAGGTGATCTTGCCCATTTCAGCATTCAGCGAAACGCCGCGCAGCGCCTGGGCTGCGCCGTAGTGGAGGTTGATGTTTTCGACGTTCAGCATGGTGAAACTCCAATGACGGTATGGTGGGCGGCTTTACCCCCCTCTGCCCTGCCGGGCATCTCCCCCTCAAGGGGGGAGATCGGCAAGCGGCGAAAACTCTGCCCATGGAACGGGCGGGTGCGGCATCTGATCTCCCCCCTTGAGGGGGAGATGCCCGGCAGGGCAGAGGGGGGGGGTACGGCAAACGCAGACGCTTCCATCACCGCCCCAGATAATTCTCGATCACCTTCGGATCGCTGGACACGAAATCGATCGACCCCTCCGCCAGCACCGAACCTTCGGCAAGGCACGTCACCTTCACCCCCAGCTCGCGGATGAAGCCCATGTCATGCTCCACCACGACAACAGAGCGGGTCTTTGCGATTTCCTTCAGGAGCACGGCGGTTTCGGCGGTTTCCGCGTCCGTCATGCCAGCCACCGGCTCGTCCACCAACAGCAGCTTCGGCTCCTGCGCGAGCAGCATGCCGATCTCCAGCCACTGTTTCTGCCCATGGGAAAGATTGGCGGCGAGGTCGCCGCGGCGGTTGGAAAGGCGCACGGTGGCGAGGATTTCCTCGATGCGTGCCTTGTCCTCGTCCGTCAGCCGGTAGAACAGCGTAGCGAACACGCCGCGCTTGCGGTTCAGCGCCAGTTCCAGATTGTCCCAGACGGTATGGCTTTCGAACACCGTCGGTTTCTGGAACTTTCGCCCTATGCCGAGCTGGGCAATATCCGCCTCGTCCTTTTTGGTGAGGTCGATGCTGTCTTCGAACAGCACCGTGCCGGTATCCGGCCGGGTCTTGCCGGTGATGATGTCCATCATCGTCGTCTTGCCAGCACCGTTCGGGCCGATGATGGCGCGAAGCTCGCCCGGCTCCACCACGAAGGAGAGAGAGTTCAGCGCCCTGAACCCATCGAAGGAAACGGAAACACCGTCGAGATAAAGCAGGCTCTTGGTTCTGTTTTCGGAAACCGTGTTCATGGGCTTACTCCGCCGCCTGTTGCGCAACCGCGCTGTCGTTGCCAGCTTCACGCGCCGCGCCCGCCGCCCGCTTTTCGCGCCGTCCGGCCAGATAATGCTGCACCGTGCCGACGATGCCCTTGGGGAAGAACAGGGTTACAGCGATGAAGAGGCCGCCGAGCGCAAACAGCCAGAACTCTGGAAATGCACCGGTGAAATAGCTCTTGCCGCCATTGACCAGCAGCGCCCCGATGATCGGCCCGATCAATGTGCCGCGCCCGCCCACCGCCGTCCAAACCACCACTTCGATGGAGTTGGCCGGGGAAAATTCGCCGGGATTGATGATGCCCACCTGCGGCACGAACAATGCACCGGCAATGCCCGCCATCATGGCAGACACGACGAAGGTGAAGAGCTTGATGTTTTCCACCCGAAAACCGAGGAACCGCACCCGGCTTTCGGCATCGCGCACGCCCACCAGCACCTTGCCGAATTTTGAGTTGACGATGCCCGAGGCAATCAAAAGCGAGATCGCCAGCATCACCGCCGTCATGGCAAACAGGACGGCACGGGTGCCATCGGCCTGTACGGAATAGCCAAGAATATCCTTGAAATCGGTCAGCCCATTATTGCCGCCGAAACCCATGTCGTTGCGGAAGAAGGCAAGCAGCAGCGCATAGGTCATGGCCTGGGTGATGATCGAGAGATAAACGCCATTGACGCGCGAGCGGAACGCGAACCAGCCGAAGACGAATGCCAGCAGCCCCGGCACGACAAGCACCATCAGCGCCGCAAACCAGAACATGTCGAAGCCGTGCCAGAACCAGGGCAGTTCCTTCCAGTTGAGGAACACCATGAAGTCAGGCAGCACGGGATGACCGTAAACCCCGCGCGTGCCGATCTGCCGCATCAGATACATGCCCATGGCATAACCGCCGAGCGCGAAGAAGGCGGCGTGGCCGAGCGAGAGAATGCCGCAATATCCCCAGACCAGATCAAGCGCGAGCGCGAGCAGCGCATAGGCCAGATATTTGCCCAGCATCGACATGATATAGGTCGGGATGCGGAACGCGCTGTCTTCAGGCAACAGCAGGTTGGAGGCGGGCACCAGAACGGCGATGGCGAGAATAATGCCGATGGCGATGGAAATACGGCGATCGAGCGCGCGCAGGAGGAAGCCGGTAATCATGCTTCGATCGCCCTTCCCTTGAGTGCGAAGAGACCGCGCGGCCGCTTCTGGATGAACAGGATGATGAGGACGAGCACGAGGATCTTGCCAAGCACAGCGCCTACCGTCGGCTCGAGGAACTTGTTGAGCACGCCGAGCGACAGTGCGCCCACCAGCGTTCCCCAGAGATTGCCGACGCCGCCGAACACCACGACCATGAAACTGTCGATGATGTAGCTCTGGCCGAGATTGGGCGAGACATTGTCGATCTGCGACAGCGCCACGCCGGCAAGCCCGGCAACACCGGAACCGAGCGCGAAGGTGAAAGCATCCACCCAAGGGGTGCGAATGCCCATGGAGGAAGCCATGCGGCGGTTCTGGGTGACGGCGCGCATCTGCAGGCCGAAGGCCGAACGCTTCAGCAGCACCAGCAGCGCAAAGAATACCGACAGCGAGAAGCAGACGATCCACACCCGGTTCCAGGTGAAATTGAGGTAACCGACGCTGAACGAGCCGGACATCCAGCCGGGGCTGCCGACCTCGCGATTGGTGGGGCCGAAAATCGAGCGTACACCCTGTTGCAGGATCAGCGAGATGCCCCAGGTGGCCAGCAGCGTTTCCAGCGGTCGTCCATAGAGATAACGGATGACGCCACGTTCCATGATGAGGCCGACACAGGCCGTGACGAGAAAGGCGGCTGGCAGGGCAATCGCCAGCGACCATTCGAAAAGGCCGGGGAAATGGCTGCGGATCAGTTCCTGCACCATGAAGGTGGAGTAAGCGCCGATCATCACCATCTCGCCATGCGCCATGTTGATGATGCCCATGACGCCGAAGGTGATGGCAAGACCGATGGCGGCGAGCAGCAGCACGGAACCGAGCGACAGGCCATACCAGATATTCTGGGCGTAATCCCAAAAGGCAAGGGAACTCTCGATGCTGGAAATCGCCTCGTCCACATCCGGCTTCAGGCTCGGATCGACCGACGGCGTCGCCGCAATCAGAATGCTGATCGCATCGCGCCCGCCAAGCGCCTTGATGGTGGCGATCGCTTCTTTTTTGGCTTCGAGGGGGCGGTCGGAGGAGAGCAGCGAGACAGCCCGCGCCTCCTCCATCCGGGTCCGCACCTCACTGTCGGTTTCCTTTGCTATGGCCGCTTCCAGCAATTCGAGATTTTCAGCGCTCGGGGCTTTCAGGACGGCGTCAGCCGCCGAAAGCCGCACGGATTTTTCCGGGCTGAGCAAGGTCAGCCCGCCCATCGCGGCGCGGATAACGCGGCGAAGATTATTGTTGACCCTGATCTTGGAAACCGCCGCCTTCGGCGCCGAACCGGCGCTTTCACCCGTCAGCGGGTCGATGAGCGTGAAATCGGAACCGGCGGGCTTGGTCATGAAGACGAGATTGTCGGACTTGCGCACATAGAGATCACCCGCCGCAAAAGCCTCCAGTGCCGGAACGACGCGCGCATCGCCCGTTGCGGCAAGCTGCCCGATCAGCACTTCGGCCTGCTTGAAATCAGCCGTGCCGAGCTGGTCGATCAGCGCCTTTGGGTCGCTTTGCGCGACGGCGTGGGCTGCGATCCCCATGGTGAACCAGAGGAAGATGGCTCCGAGAAAAGATCGGATCGTCATGTCGGGGTCCTTGGAGCGGTTTGCGATGGGGCGTGTGAACTTGGTGGCCGTTGAGTATGCGGCTTTACCCCCCTCTGCCGTGCCGGGCATCTCCCCCTCAAGGGGGGAGATCGATCTGAGGCTAGGTTCCGCCCATCTCAAATGTTGAGGTGAAGCGATGGGGTTTGTCTTGCTGATCTCCCCCCTTGGGGGGGAGATGCCCGGCAGGGCAGAGGGGGTAATGCTTGCTGAATTTTCAAATAAGTCCGCCCCTCCTGCGAGGGGCGGCACCAACCCCGCTAATCAGCTACCCTTGCCGCCGCACTTACCCGTGGCCACGTTGAAGTTGCCGCAGGACATCGGCTTTCTCCAGTCCGAAATCAGATCCTTCGAGTCCGGCAGGTAATCCGACCATTCGTCACCCACCACCTGCGGTGTCTGCTGCACGATCTCGAACTGGCCGTCGGCCTGGATTTCGCCGATCAGCACCGGCTTGGTGATGTGGTGGTTCGGCATCACGGTGGAGTAACCGCCCGAAAGGTTCGGCACGGAGACGCCGATGATACTGTCCAGAACCTGGTCCGTATCGGTGGTGCCGGCGGCCTCGACAGCCTTTACCCAGGCGTTGAAGCCGATATAGGCGGCTTCCATCGGGTCGTTGGTCACGCGCTTGTCGTTCTTGGTGAAGGCATGCCAGGTCTTGATGAACTCGGCATTGACGGGAGCATCGACGGACTGGAAATAGTTCCAGGCGGCAAGGTGGCCGACCAGCGGCGCGGTATCGAGACCGGCAAGCTCTTCTTCACCCACCGAGAAGGCGACGACCGGAATGTCCTCGGCCTTGATGCCCTGGTTCGCCAGTTCCTTGTAGAAAGGCACGTTGGCGTCACCATTGATGGTGGAGACAACGGCGGTCTTCTTGCCGGCCGAGCCGAATTTCTTGATGTCGGACACGATCGTCTGCCAGTCGGAGTGACCGAACGGCGTGTAGTTGATCATGATGTCCTCTTCCTTGACGCCCTTCGACATCAGGTAGGCCTTCAGGATCTTGTTGGTGGTCTGCGGGTAGACATAGTCCGTACCGGCCAGAACCCAACGCTCGACGCCTTCGGTATTGGCGAGGTAATCGACGGCCGGAATGGCCTGCTGGTTGGGTGCTGCACCCGTGTAGAAAATGTTGCGCGAGGATTCTTCACCCTCATACTGAACCGGATAGAACAGGATGGAGTTCAGCTCTTCGAAAACCGGCAGAACGGATTTGCGCGACGACGAGGTCCAGCAGCCGAAAACGGCGGCGACCTTGTCCTGCGAAATCAGCTGACGAGCCTTTTCGGCGAAGAGCGGCCAGTCGGAGGCCGGATCGACCACCACGGCTTCGAGTTTCTTGCCGAGCACGCCACCCTTCTTGTTCTGCTCGTCGATGAGCATCAGCATGGCGTCTTTCAGCGTCGTCTCTGAAATCGCCATGGTGCCGGACAGCGAATGCAGCACGCCGACCTTGATGGTGTCGTCTGCGGCGAAAGCGCCGTGGAAGGCGGTGGTGGACAGGATCGCGCCAAGCAGCGCGGCACTAAGCGTCTTGCGGAATATCATCGGAAGAACCCCTCTCCTTGTTGGCCTCTCGTGGAGGCTCAGCGGCATCTGCGGCCGCTGCTGGGAGGGACTATCGATCTCGCGAGCGCGAAACCGTATACGTCAATTGACGTAGTCGGGGTGGCGAAAGCTGCAGTGGGGGGTTGGGAGATTAGCGCCCAGGGCGGAACTACCTATATGGAGAGAGACGTCTCCCCTTGTTTCTTCTCCCCGCCGGGGAGAAGTCCGCGGCAGCGGGATGAGGGGCCGAGCGTCAATATATACGGAGGGGTTACGCCCTCATCCGACCCTTCGGGCCACCTTCTCCCCCTCGGGGAGAAGAAATTCGCGGCAACGTCCGCACATCAAGAATGCGGCTTGCCGTCCCGCTCTTCGTCACGGATCGCCTCGTCGTGATACCACGAGCCAAAATCCACATGCGGCTCCCGCGCCTCGCGCTCGAGGTCACTCAGCCCGCTGTTGCGGAACTTGGACACCCCCGCGCGCCCGCCATTCGGGAATTGATAGATCGTCGCCGTCTCACGATGAAAGCCAGTCGCCATTTCGGTCATCTCACTCTGTTTGCATCGAAGCACTTTGGTATCAGGAGCAAACCCTTAAAACCCGGATTCGCTCCGTTTGATTAAAAAAAAATCACCTTGCGAAAAATATAGGCATTAATCGCCTCTTCTACAAGAAAAACCATTCCGAAAGCGCCGGTTTTTGGGGCAATTGCCAATCCCTCGCGCGCAATCGAAATCATTGCACCGCAGCAGGGCATTTCCCAAGAGCATGCCGGCTATCTATCAGGATTCAATGATGAAACATGAGGGGTGAATTTGCCTGCCGCAGTGCAGCAGAAGCGCGCGTGGGCGATATCGCAGCCGCTGAGCGACATGGGCCTTGAAAGATTTTTCGAAAAAATCGCCAGATATCGCCAATCTGGCACGCGGCATGCATCTAAGGGGTCAGCCCTTGAACGCGAATGCGCTTCCGGTGGCGAAAGCCACGGGAGGCCTCAAGGCTTCGCATTGTTACCTATGAGAGGTTCGTAATGACTAAGTTCAAACTCGAGTACATCTGGCTGGACGGATACAAGCCGGTCCCCAACCTGCGCGGCAAAACCCAGATCAAGGAATTCGATGAATTCCCGACACTCGAGCAGCTGCCGCTTTGGGGCTTTGACGGCTCTTCCACGCAGCAGGCCGAAGGCCACTCTTCCGATTGCGTGCTGAAGCCCGTCGCGATCTACCCGGATCCGGCCCGCTCCAACGGCGCGCTCGTCATGTGCGAAGTCATGATGCCCGATGGCGTCACCCCGCATCCGTCGAACAGCCGCGCCACCATCCTCGACGACGAAGATGCATGGTTCGGCTTCGAGCAGGAATATTTCTTCTACCAGGACGGCCGCCCGCTCGGCTTCCCGGAACAGGGTTACCCGGCTCCGCAGGGTCCTTACTACACGGGCGTCGGCTTCAAGAACGTCGGTTCGGTTGCCCGCGAAATCGTTGAAGAGCACCTCGATCTGTGCCTCGAAGCCGGCATCAACCACGAAGGCATCAACGCCGAAGTGGCGAAGGGCCAGTGGGAATTCCAGGTATTCGGCAAGGGCTCCAAGCGCGCCGCCGACCAGATCTGGATCGCCCGTTACCTGCTGCTGCGCCTTTGCGAACAGTACGGCATCGACGTCGAATTCCATTGCAAGCCGCTCGGCGACACCGACTGGAACGGTTCGGGCATGCACTGCAACTTCTCCACCAAGTTCATGCGTGAAGTTGGCGGCAAGGAATATTTCGAAGCCCTCATGGCCGCTTTTGCCAAGAACTGGAAAGAGCACATCGACGTTTACGGTCCGGACAACCACATGCGCCTGACCGGCAAGCACGAAACCGCTCCGTGGAACAAGTTCTCCTACGGCGTTGCCGACCGTGGCGCCTCGATCCGCGTTCCGCATTCCTTCGTCAACAACGGTTACAAGGGTTACCTCGAAGACCGTCGTCCGAACTCGCAGGGCTGCCCGTACCAGATCGCTTCCGTCGTTCTGAAGACGATCGCAGAAGTGCCGCTCGCAAAGTCGGCTGCTGCCTGATAACCCAAGACATGGCGTCGCCCGCAACCGGGCGACGCCATTTTTATGTCCACCGAACGGCCGGACCGGACAGGCGACCTTTCGCCGAGCGCCGCACACGGCATAGTCTTCCCATACGCAAGCTCAAACAAGCGGCGTGGCTTTGACCAACAGCCTCGGGTTTTCCGAAAACCGCAACATCGTTTTCGGTCCGATGCTCTCAAGCAAGAAGGTGAGCGATGGGCATTCTCCAGAAATTCTCTCTCGCAAACCGCATCGCCGTTATTACCGGCAGCGGTCGCGGCCTTGGTTTCGAAATCGCCAGCGCCTTTGCGGAAGCGGGCGCCCATGTGTGGCTGACCGGCCGCAACGCCGAGACGCTCGAACAGGCGGCGGGCATCATTCGCGCTGCTGGCGGAAAAGCCGACTATGCCGCTTTCGACATTGCCGATACCGCCGCCGGAAGCGCCCTCGTCCGCCGTGTCATGGGCGAGTTCGGCCATCTCGATATCCTCGTCAACAATGTCGGCGCGCGCGACCGCCGTCCGCTTGCCGAATTCAGCGACGAGGACGTGCTGGATCTTATCCGCACCGACCTCACCTCCTCCGTCTCGCTCTCGCGCGACGCGGCTGAAGCCATGAATGCCAACGCTTACGGCCGCATCATCACCATCACCTCCATTCTCGGCCATATCGTCAGGCCGGGTGATGCGATCTATCCCGTCGCCAAACAGGGGCTGACTGGACTGATGCGCGCAATTGCTGTCGAATATGGCGCGCGCGGCATCACCAGCAACGCCATTGCGCCAGGCATGTTCGCCACCGAAACCAATGCGGCCCTCGCCGAGAACCCTGAGATGGTTGCCTTTGCCAAGCTGCGCGTGCCGCTGGAGCGCTGGGGCAGGCCGGATGAAATCGCCGGTGCCGCCCTGTTTCTGGCGAGCGACGCGGCCTCCTTCGTCAATGGCCATGTGCTGACGGTGGATGGCGGCATGTCGGTGCGGCTGTGAGAGGCCCCTTGCGGAAAGGCGCTCGATAGGCATGGCGGCACGGCAACGCATCATCCCCGTCAGGCGCGAATATAACCGCTGGGTCGCCAACCAGACGCTGGAAGATTATGCGCTGCGCTTCACCGCCAAGAGCGCCCGGCAATTTTCCTCCAACCGCATCTCCCACACCGCCATCGGCGCGATTTCCTTTCTGGCGCTGGAAGCCATCGGCGGCGCGATCACGCTGTCCTATGGCACCACAAATGCCTTTTACGCCATCCTCGTCGCTGCCGTCGCCATGCTCGCCGTCGGACTGCCGATCAGCCGTTATGCCATCCGCCACGGCGTCGATATCGATCTCCTGACGCGCGGCGCGAGCTTCGGTTATATCGGCTCCACCATCACTTCGCTGATCTATGCCGCTTTCACCTTCATGCTCTTTGCCATCGAGGCGTCGATCATGTCCGGCGCGCTGGAGCTGGCGCTCGGCATACCGCTCTGGATCGGCTACATCATCTCCGCCGTCATGGTCATTCCGCTCGTCACCCATGGCGTGCGCCTCATCAGCCGTTTCCAGATCATCACCCAGCCTTTCTGGATCGTGCTGAACATCCTGCCCTTCATCTTCATCGCCCTGATGGACTGGGAAAAATACGATCTCTGGCGCGCCTTTGCCGGCATTCACCACGCCTCCGGCCCGCCCGGCACCGTGGCGGATTTCAACCTCGTGGAATTCGGCGCGGCCTCGGCCGTCATTCTGGCGCTGATGTCGCAGATCGGCGAACAGGTGGACTTCCTGCGCTTCCTGCCGGCCGAAGGCCAGAGCCGGCTGCGCCATCGCATCGCGGTGTTTCTGGCCGGTGCCGGCTGGGTCGTCGTCGGCGTGCCGAAGCTGCTGGCCGGTTCCTTCCTTGTCGTGCTCACCTTCAGCTCCGGCGTCTCGGTGGACCGCGCCGCCGATCCGGCCCAGATGTATCTCACCGCCTTCGGCTACATGATCCCCAACCAGACGGCGGCCATGCTGCTGATGGTTGCCTTCGTGGTGGTCTCGCAGCTGAAGATCAACGTCATGAACGCCTATGCGGGCTCGCTCGCCTGGTCGAACTTCTTCTCGCGGCTCACCCACAGCCATCCCGGCCGCGTCGTCTGGCTGGTCTTCAATGTGGCGATCGCGCTGCTTCTGATGGAACTCGGCATCTACCGCCTGCTGGAAGAAACGCTCGGCATCTTCTCCATCATCGCCATGGCGTGGCTCTGCACCATTTCGGCCGATCTCTTCATCAACAAGCCGCTCGGCCTTGCCCCACCGGGCATCGAGTTCAAGCGCGCCCATCTCTACGATATCAATCCCGTCGGCGTCGGCTCCATGACGCTTTCGGCCACAATTGCGCTAATGGCGCATTTCGGCGCCTTCGGGCCGCTCGCCGCATCGCTCGCGCCCTATCTGACGCTCATCGTCGCTTTCATCGCCTCGCCGCTGATTGCCTGGGGCACAAAGGGTAAATTTTATCTCGCCCGCAAACCGCGCCAGAAATGGCGCGAGGAGAGCAGCATCACCTGCTCCATCTGCGAACACCCCTTCGAACCGGAAGACATGGCCTGGTGTCCCGCCTATGCCGCGCCGATCTGTTCGCTCTGCTGCTCGCTGGACAGCCGCTGCCATGACATGTGCAAGCCGAAGGCCAAGCTCAACTATCAGGTCGCGACTGTCGCAAAAACCTTTCTCCCGAGACAGCTGGTGGCCAAACTCGCCACCCGGCTGGGGCGTTATGGGATGGCGGCGGCCATCGCCGTCACCGCCATCGGCGGCATATTGGCGATGATCGCCCATCAGGTCGGCACCGCCTCGCCGGCAACGGCAGATGTGGTCAACCGCACCATCCTCATCGTGTTTTTCGTCTTCGCCGTCATTGCCGGCATTGTCTGCTGGTTTCTGGTTCTTGCCCATGACAGCCGCGTGGTGGCGGAAGAGGAATCCTCGCGCCAGAACACGCTACTGTTGAAGGAAATCGCCGCCCACAAAAAGACCGACGCCGCCCTTCAGGACGCCAAGGAAACGGCGGAAGCCGCCAACCGCGCCAAGAGCCGGTATGTCGTTGGCCTCAGTCACGAATTGCGCACGCCGCTCAACGCCGTTCTCGGTTATGCCCAGATCCTCGAGCGGGACGAGACCATCCCCCCTCCCCGCCAATCGGCGATCAAGGTCATCCGCCGCTCCGCCGACCACCTCTCGGGTTTGATCGACGGGCTTCTCGACATTTCCAAGATCGAGGCGGGCCGCCTGCAGGTCTATTCCAACGAGATCAACATTCAGGATTTCCTCGATCAGATCGTCGATATGTTCCGCCCTCAGGCGCAGGCCAAGGGCCTGGAATTCCGCCACGACCGCTCGCCCGCTCTGCCGCAATATGTCCGCACGGATGAAAAGCGTCTGCGCCAGATCCTCGTCAACCTGCTCTCCAACGCCATCAAATTCACCGATGAGGGCGCGGTCACCTTCGATGTCGGTTATCGAAGCCAGGTGGCAAGCTTCACCGTGTCCGATACCGGCCGCGGCATCGCGGAAAAGGACCTCGCCCGCATCTACGAACCCTTCCAGCGCGGCGAGGCCGAAAGCGTGCGGCCGATGCCCGGCCTTGGCCTGGGGCTGACGATTACAAGGCTTCTGACCAATACGCTCGGTGGCGAGATTTCCGTTTCCAGCGAAAAGGATGAGGGATCCACCTTCCGCGTGCGCCTCATGCTGTCTGCCGTGCACCGGCCAAGCACGACGCCAGCGGCGGAAAAGACCATCCGCTCCTATTCCGGGCCGCGCCGCACCGTTGTCGTGGTCGATGACAATGAGGATCACCGCGAACTAATGCGGCAGGTGCTTTCGCCGCTCGATTTCGTAGTGCTGACGGCGCAATCCGGCCCCGAATGCCTCACCCTCATCGAAGGGGTGAAGCCAGACCTTTTCCTCATCGATATTTCCATGCCCGGCATGACCGGCTGGCAGCTGGTGACGAAGCTTCGCGAGGCAGGGCAGACGGCCCCGCTCATCATGCTCTCGGCCAATATCGGCGACGGCACTGTCGCTGGCGCGGGGGAGGACAACCACAATGACGCCATCGCCAAGCCGGTCGATATCCGCCATCTCTGCGACAGGCTCGCCGTGCATCTCGGGCTGAAATGGATTTACGATACCGATCTGCCGCCCGCGCCAAAGCAGCAGCCCCCTGCCGAGATCATCCATCCCGGCGCAATTCATATCCAGGATTTGCAGCGGCTCGGCGAAATAGGCTACATACGCGGCATCGAGGCGAAACTCGCCGATCTTGCCCGCAACACGGATAACCTGCCCTTCACGCGGGAGCTCGGCACCTATGTGCAGGCCTTCGATCTGGCCGGTTACGCGCATTTTCTCAAACGGTTTGCAGATAAAGACACGGGAGACGGCAAGGCATGAGCGGTCAGGCGGCGGCAGCCCCGAGAGACATCGTATTGCTGGTGGATGACAGCCCGGAAGCTCTGGGGTTCCTCACCGACGCGCTGGAACAGTCAGGCTTTTCCGCCCTCATCGCCACCTCCGGCCAGGCCGCGCTCAACATTGCCGAACGCATTACGCCCGATATCATCCTGCTCGACGCCGTCATGCCGGCCATGGACGGTTTCGAGACCTGCCGTCGCCTGAAGGCCAATGCGGCGGTGGCGCAGGTGCCGGTCATCTTCATGACCGGGCTGACAGAGACCGAACATGTGGTGCGGGCGCTCGAATCCGGCGGCGTCGATTATCTGACCAAGCCAATCAATATCGACGAGCTGCGCGCCCGCATCCGCGTGCATCTCTCCAACGCCCGCTCGGCGCAAAGCGCCCGCGTCGCCCTCGACGCCGCCGGCCGCCATCTGCTGGCCGTGCGCGCCAATGGCGCCATCCACTGGTCCACCCCGCAGGCGACGCGGCTGGTCAACGCCGCGACCGGCCGGGATGATGGGCTGGAGATTGTCGTTGCCCATATTTCCGGCTGGCTTTCGCACCGGGCAACGGTGGATGCCGCCCGCGACACGCCGCTGACGATCACCGAGGCCGGGCGGCCCGCTTTGCAACTCTCCTTCCTCGGCGCGATGGGACCGGACGAATATCTCTTCCGCCTGACCGCCGCCAATGAGAAATCCGACGACCATCTGCTGAAGGACCACTTTGCCCTGACAACGCGGGAATCGGAAGTTCTGTTGTGGATTGCCAAAGGCAAATCCAACCGCGATATCGGCGATATCCTCGGCCTTTCCGCGAGAACCGTGAACAAGCATCTGGAGCAGATCTATGTGAAGCTCGGCGTCGAAAACCGGGCATCGGCGGCTGTGAAGGCCGCGCATGTCCTGCATCAGGGGTGACGACCGCCGTTAATATGCTAAGGTTCGTCCGGCATATATTTTCCGCTTGAGTGCACGCCACCCGCTTATTGGCCGGGCGGCCGCCGCTTGTTTCTTCTCCCCGAGGGGGAGAAGTCCGCGGTAGCGGGATGAGGGGGCGAGGTCTCCGAATTCCGGCGAGATTGCCCCCTCGTCCGACCCTTCGGGCCACCTTCTCCCCCTCGGGGAGAAGAAACCAGCGGCGACCCACCACCCAAAAAATCAATGTTCGACCAACTACACCCTGTCACAGGATAGAAATTCCATGGACCGTTTCATCATCCTTTCCGGCTGCTCCGGCGGCGGCAAATCCACCCTGCTTGCCGAACTAGCCCGACGCGGTTTCGCCACCGTCGAGGAACCAGGCCGCCGTATCGTCGTCCAGGAAACCCGCAATGGCGGCACCGCCCTGCCGTGGATCGACATGCAGGCCTTCGCCCGCCGGGCCATCGCCATGGCGCTCGAGGACCGGCAGAATGCGCCACCGGAGGGCCTCGTCTTCTTCGACCGCAGCCTGATCGACGCCGCCTCAGCACTTCGCCATATAAATGGCGATACCTTCATCGAGGCGCTGCGGGCTTCACACCGCTATAACCGCCTGGTTTTCCTAACCCCGCCATGGCCTGAAATTTACACGGGCGACAGCGAGCGCAAACATGGCTTCGATGCAGCGGTCGAGGAATATGGGCGTTTGCTCCGCGACTATGACGAGCTGGATTATGAAACGATAATATTGCCGAAGGTACCGGTATCGGAGAGAGCCGGCGTGGTATTGGAGCAGCTTGCCAAGAAAACGCGCTGAGGCCGGGATTGCAGTTGACCCGCGCGCCAATTTGGCTGGGGTCAGTTATTGCGAAGATTGGAGGCGTCCGCCTCGAAAATAAAAGCCCGGCATCGCTGCCGGGCTTCGATAGGCTATGATCCAGTGAGACTCACGTCCCCTGCTGGATGTAGGTGAACTTGCCGTCCGGACCCTTCTTCCACTCGTACATGACGTAACCGGGAAGCTTCGGGTCGCCCTTCTCATCGAAGGAGATTTCGCCAAGCGCGGTCGGGAAAGTGCCGGACTTCAGGGCCTCGGCAACCTTTTCCGGATCCACGGAACCGGCGGCCTTCGCCGCACCGGCAATCGCCTGCATCGCGGCATAGGAATAGAGCGTGTAGGCTTCCGGGTTGAAGCCGGCGGCCTTGAACTTCTCTACCAGTTCCTTGTTTTCCGGGCGCAGTGTCGGATCGGGGCCGAAGGTGTTGAGCGTGCCTTCGACGGCGTCGCCGGCGATGGAAGCAAGTTCGTTCGAGACGATACCGTCGCCCGAAACGAGCTTGGCCTTCAGGCCCTGGTCAGCCGCCTGGCGGATGATCAGACCGGCTTCGGTGTGCAGGCCACCCCAGTAGATGATGGAAACGCCGGCTTCCTTCATCTTGGAGATCAGCGCGGAGAAGTCCTTGTCGCCGACATTGACGCCTTCATACATGACTTCCGTCACGCCGGCGGCATTGGCAGCCTTTTTGGTTTCATCGGCAAGGCCCTGACCGTAGGGCGTCTTGTCGTGAATGATGGCGACCTTGGCATCCTTGAAATGATCGGCCAGGTACTTGCCGGCAATGCCGCCCTGCTGGTCATCACGGCCGCAGGTGCGGAAGGTGTTCCACAGGCCGCGTTCGGTGAAGACCGGGTTGGTTGCAGCAGGCGTGATTTCGAGAATGCCGTTTTCGGCGTAAACTTCAGAGGCCGGAATGGAAACGCCCGAGTTGAAGTGACCGACAACGAATTTCACGCCGTCAGCGACGAACTTGTTGGCAACCGAAATACCCTGCTTGGGGTCGGATACGTCGTCGCCCAGCACGATCTTGATCTGCTCGCCATTGATGCCGCCGGCGGCATTGATGTCTTTCGCAGCCTGTTCGGCGCCCTTCTGGATCTGAGCGCCGAAAGCAGCGTTCGGGCCGGTCAGCGGTGCGCCGACAGCGATCACGACATCGGCCCAGGCCGAACCGCCAAACGCGACCATGGCGGTCAGCGCAACAGCGGAAAGAAGAGACTTCTTCATTACTTTACTCCCAGTTCCTTGGATGGGTTGATTGCAAGGACCTGTTCGACACCCACCTTAACCGAACAGAAACCGTTCCACTCTGACGAGCATTGTGCAGCCGGAAAAATCCGCCTGTCAATCTTTCTTCTTGTAGGAAAATGCCGACGTCCGGTCGTAGAGCCAATAGTAGTTATTGACCATCTGGCTCGTCCGGCGCATGCGGAAACCGACGCTGGAAAAAGCCAGAAGAAGAACGACGTCAAACACGTAATAGAAACCGTTGATGAACGGCCCGGCAAAGAGCGCGTAATGCAGAAACCGCATCACTACACCCAGAGCGAGCGTATAGATCACCACCCGCGTATAACCGCCCCAGCCATCGGCCACGGACTTGCCCGTGCGCCATGCTGTCCAGAAACCCAGAAGAACAACCAGCGCGCGCAGAACATACCGCACGCCGTTATCCGTTTCGAAAAAAAGGCCCTGCATCTCTTTCCCCATCAGTGCCGGGCTGAAACGCCCTGGCCCTGCCTTGTCTGTCGTCCCGTCGTTTTCCCGCCGGGCATTTTATTGTTTGCACCCCGCCATGGATCCTTAAGGTTTGGCCGAAAGGACGACAGGCCACCGTTTGCAGTCTTGCGCCGCAAAATTTCCGGCGCAAGTAAAATCTTTCAGTGCCGTCCACCTTCGAGATAGGCGGCGCGCACCTGCGGATCGGCGAGCAGTTCCCTGCCCGAACCACTCATGGTCACCTTGCCGTTGACCATCACATAGGCGCGGTCGGAAAGCTTGAGCGCGGCAAAGGCGTTCTGCTCCACGAGGAAGACGGTCAGCCCCTCTTCCTGGTTGAGTTTCTTGATCGCCTCGAAAATGCCCTTGACGATCAGCGGTGCGAGACCGAGCGACGGCTCGTCCAGCAGCAAAAGCTTCGGCCGCGCCATCAGCGCGCGGCCGATGGAGAGCATCTGCTGCTCGCCGCCGGAAAGCGTGCCGCCGCGCTGGCTCTGACGTTCTTTCAGGCGCGGGAACATCACGAAGATCTTCTCGACGTCTTCCTTGAAATATTTCAGATTATCGAGATTGGCGCCCATCTGCAGGTTTTCCAGCACCGTCATGCGCGGGAAAATCCTGCGGCCTTCCGGCGACTGGGCGATGCGCTTGCGGGCGATGAGATGGGTCGGCAGCCGGGTGATATCCTCGCCGTCGAAGATCACCTGGCCGGCGCGCGCCTGCGGGCTGCCGCAGATGGTCATCATCAGCGTCGACTTGCCAGCGCCGTTGGCGCCGATCAGGCTGACGATCTCACCCTTTTTGACCTCGACATCGACACCGGCCAGAGCGCGGATATTGCCATAATAGGTTTCGACACCCTGGACTTTCAGAAGCGGTTCACCAGACATCAGGCCGCTCCTCCGTCGAGTTCTTCCGCAATCACGTCTTCCACTTCATCATCCTCGACACCCAGATAGGCGGCGATGACCTTCGGGTCGTTCTTCACATGGTCCGGCGTGCCGTCGGAAATCTTCTGGCCATATTCCAGAACCACCACATGATCGGAAATCTGCATCACCACGGACATGTCGTGCTCGATCAGCAGCAGCGACGTGCCTTCATCGCGGATACCGCGCAACAGTGTGTTGAGCGCCAGCGATTCCTTCGGGTTGAGGCCGGCGGCCGGCTCGTCGAGGCAAAGAAGCTCCGGCCCGGTGCACATGGCGCGGGCGATTTCCAGACGGCGCTGCGCGCCATAGGGCAGATCGCCGGCCGGATCGTCGGCGCGGTCGATCAGATCCGCCTTTTCCAGCCAATACTTGGCCTTCTCGATCGAGGCGTCCACCGCCCGCCGGTAAGCGGGCAGGCCGAGAAGACCAAGGATCGTGTAACCCGAGGCCTTCATCAGCACGTTGTGCTGGGCCACCAGCAGGTTTTCCAGAACGGTCAGGCCCGAAAACAGCCGGATGTTCTGGAAGGTGCGCGCCACCTTCGCCTTTTTGGTGATTTCGAAATCCGGCAGGCGCTCGAGAAGATGCGCCTCGCCGCTTTGCTGGCGCATGGTAATCATGCCCATGGTCGGCTTGTAAAAGCCGGTGATGCAGTTGAAGACCGTGGTCTTGCCCGCACCGTTGGGGCCGATCAACGCCGTGATCTCGCCGCGCTTCGCCTCGAAGGAGAAATCGTTGATGGCCATCAGGCCGCCAAAGCGCATCGAGAGATGTTCGACCTTGAGGATCGTATCGCCAGTCGTATTGGGTGTCATTGTTGCCGTTCCGGAAGCCATCAACCGTGACCTTCCTTGGTAAAGCTGCCGGAGACGGCCTTGCGTTCTTTAAGGAAAGCCGTGGGTTCACGGGAGCCGACGAAGCCGCGCGGCTTGAACAGCATGACGATGACCATGCCGAGACCGAAGAGCAGCATACGGTAGAGTTCCGGTGTGAAATCGGGCCCGAAGACATGCTTCAGGAATTCCATTTCACGCAGCGCCTCGGTGCCGCCGACCATGACCAGCGCCGCAATGGCGATGCCCGTGAGCGACCCCATGCCACCGAGAACGACGATGGCGAGGATGACGGCGGATTCCAGGAACACGAAGCTCTCCGGCGAAACGAAACCCTGGCGCGCGGCAAAGAAGGAACCGGCAAAACCGCCGAACATCGCACCCGTTGCAAAGGCGGTGAGCTTGGTGATGACGGTATCGATGCCGAGCGAACGGCAGGCGATTTCGTCCTCGCGCAGCGCTTCCCATGCCCGGCCGATCGGCATGCGGCGCAGGCGGATGGTGACATAGGCCGTCAGCATGCAAAGCAGCAGAATCACGTAGAACAGGAAAATCTTGTAATAGGCCGAAGACATGGACAGGCCGAAAACCTTGGCGAAATTGTTCGGCGCGCCGATATCGAAGGACCAGATGCCGAAAACCGACGCCTTGGCGATGCCCGAAATACCGAAGGTGCCCTTGGTCACATCCGTCCAGTTCAAAAGCACGAGGCGGATGATCTCACCGAAGGCGAGCGTCACGATCGCCAGATAGTCGCCGCGAAGACGAAGAACCGGGAAACCGAGAATGATGCCCCAGAAACCGGCGAGAATGCCCGCGACCGGCAACAATACCCAGAAGGACAGGCCGAACTGGCTGGAGAGCAGCGCATAGGAATAGGCGCCCACCGCATAAAAGGCCACGTAACCGAGATCGAGCAGGCCGGCGAGGCCGACGACGATGTTGAGGCCCCAGGCCAGCATCACATAGATCAGGATCTGGATGCCGAAATTGTCGACGAATTTCAGCGAGCCCTGAAAGCCGAAGAGCTGCACGGCGATCATCGGATAAAGCAGCAGAAGGACCAGCGCCAGCTTCAGGAAGTGCTTGTGGAAAAAGCCCTTTTCCTCGGAAATCTCCGGCACGCCGCTTTTGGCCTTTGCCAGCTTGCGGCGGTCCAGCGACGGCTTGATGAAGCCGACCATGAGGAACCGGCCGACGGCGGCAACGGCGACGAAAATCGCCAGAAGGCCCCAGCGCGTACCCCAGATCAGCTGGTTGTTGATATCCTGATAAGTGATGATGCCGACATAAAGAATGAACATGCCGAGCGATACGAGGCCCGCAATCAGGCCCTCCTTCACAGCCGTCGCCATCAGGCTCGGGCTGGAAGCAGCATTGTCGGAAGCGATATTGGTCATGGGATCACACCTTCTCGACTTCCGGACGACCGAGAATGCCGGTCGGCTTGAAGATCAGTACGAAAGCCAGGATGCCGAACGCCGCGACATCCTTGTAGGCGATGGAGAAATAGGCCGACCACAGCGATTCGATGAGGCCTATTAGCAGACCGCCGAGCACGGCGCCCGGCAGAGAGCCGATGCCGCCGAGAACGGCTGCGGTAAACGCCTTGACGCCAGGGATGAAGCCGTCGCTGAAAGACGCAACGCCGTAATACATCAGATACATGGTGCCCGCGACAGCGGCGAGCGCCGCGCCCATGATAAAGGTGATCGAAATCGTCTTGTCGACATCGACGCCAAGCAGCGCGGCCATCTTGCGGTCCTGTTCCGTGGCGCGCTGCGCCCGTCCAAGCGGGGTCTTGTTGACGATATACCAGAAGGCGAAGAGCAGCACCGAGGTAACGACCATGATGATCAGCTGCTTAAGCGACACGGTGATGTCGCCGAAATGATAGCTTTCCGTCACCAGCGACGGGATCGGCTTGTTGCGCGGACCCTGCGTCACCTGAATGAAGTTGGACAGCACGATCGACATACCGATGGCCGTGATCAGCGGCGCGAGACGGAACGACCCTCTGAGCGGGCGGTAGGCGACGCGTTCGATAACCCAGTTCCACAAGCCGGTCATCAACATGGCGACGACCATCATCAAAAGCAGAAGAAGCGCCACCGGAATGCCGGCGACAAAGGATGTCACGATCAGGAAAACGATCAGCGCGGCGAAGCCGCCAAGCATGAAAATGTCACCATGGGCGAAGTTGATCATGCCGATGATGCCGTAAACCATCGTATAGCCGATAGCGATGAGGCCATAGATCGATCCAAGAGTCAGCCCGTTGATGAGCTGCTGGATAAAATACTCCATGTCTTTCCCCCGGGTATGGCCTCAAATGGGCCACGCCTCGTTATGTTAATTATAGGGGAAGCCTTTCAGGCAGACCCCCACCCTCAAAATGCATATCGTGTTCGTTAAAAATGTGAAGTCAAAAACGGGCGATCCTGCACAAAATTTGGAATTTCCACATGGACTGCCGCTTTCCCGGTCAAAAGAGCCATGATTTTGGCAGGAAGTGCTGAAAAAATGACGGCCGGATGCTTATTTCAGCATTGTCCGACGCCATTATTTGACGGGCGGCGGGCAAAGGAGTAGCGAAGATCGGAACGGCGATATCCCGCAGACGGGATCAATTGGCAAAGAGATGATCGACATATTGACGAAAGCGGCGCTGGACGCCGGGCAGGCCATCATGGCGGTCCACCGTGCCGGCCCGCATGTGTCGTATAAGGACGACTGCTCGCCGGTGACCGAGGCCGATCAGCGGGCCGAGACGATCATCCTTGCGGCGCTGGCCGCCCATTTTCCCGATATCCCCGTGGTTGCCGAAGAAGCGGTGTCGAGCGGCATCCTGCCGGAAACCGGTGCGGAGTTCTTCCTCGTCGATCCGCTGGACGGCACCAAGGAATTCATTTCCGGCAAGGACGATTTCACCGTCAACATCGCGCTCATCCGCAACGGCGTACCCGTGGTCGGCGTGGTCTACGCCCCCTGCCGCGGGCAGGCATGGACGGGCGAGCACAATGCCGCCGAAAAGCTCACCATTTCCGGCGAAGGCGTCATCCTTTCGCGCCGCCCCATCCGCGCGCGCCGGCGCGGCGCTTCCCCCGTGGCGCTGATCAGCCGCTCCCACTGTACGGCAAAAACGGAAGCCTTCGTGGCCGAACACGGGCTGAAGGACTGTATCTCCGTCGGCTCCTCGCTGAAATTCTGCATGCTGGCGGAGGGCGCCGCCGATATCTATCCTCGCTTCAGCCGCACCATGATGTGGGACACGGCCGCCGGCGACGCCGTGCTGCGCGCCGCCGGCGGCAGGACGCTCGATTGCGAGGGCAAGCCGCTTGCCTATGCGGTGCGGGGTGACGGCGAGGATGCGCTGGCCAATCCGGATTTCATTGCCGAAGGGGCGATGGCGGTGGAACAGGCGGGGTAATACCCGCTTGCCGTCTCCTGCGGCTACTGCAACGGGTGGATCGGATTTCTGCCTTGGTGAGCTTCGGCGTATGCCGCTTCACCCCCTCTGCCCTGCCGGGCATCTCCCCCTCAAGGGGGGAGATCGGCAGGAGGCGCTACCACCGCTTCATTCGTAAACGTCGTGATAGGCGAGACCTATCCACGAGTCGATCTCCCCCCTTGAGGGGGAGATGCCCGGCAGGGCAGAGGGGGGTGAAGCGGCATACGCCGAAGCCTCCAAAAAATAATCCATCCCCGCTCATCCCCACCCCACGCCACCGCCCCACAATGCCCCGCAACGAAACACCGCAGCGCGGAAGGCACACCATGACGGAACAGACGGCAAGACTTCGGCTTCCCTACATCCTGCCCTCGCAGGCCCAGAAGCACGTCACCCACAACGAAGCCCTGCAAAGGCTGGATGCGATCGTGCAGCTCGTCGTCAGGGCCACCGTCGCGACACCGCCCGAAGATGCAGCAGAAGGAGACTGCTTCCTTCTCTCCGCCGGCGCCACCGGCGACTGGGCCGGCAAGGGCGGCAGACTTGCCTTCCGGCAGGATGGCGCATGGCTTTCGATCACGCCGCAGCCCGGCTGGACGGCATGGTTTGCGACCGAGAGCAGATATCGCATCCTGCGCGACGGCAACTGGCGCGACTTGCCGCTGCCGGCAAGCGGTCGGCTGGAAAGGCTGGGCATCGGCACGGAGGCAGACGCCGCCAACCGCATGGCGCTCGCCTCCCCCGCCAGCCTCTTCACCCATGGGCCGGAAGACGGCAGCCACCGCATGACGGTCAACAAGGCAGGCAAAACCGATACCGCCTCGCTGCTGTTCCAGTCCGGCTGGAGCGGCCGGGCGGAAATAGGCCTTGCCGGCAGCGACGGTTTTTCGATCAAGACGAGTGCGGATGGCGCCACCTGGCATACGGCGCTTTTGTGCAGCGGCGATGGCCGGGTCTCGATGCCGAACCGCGCGCTCACTGTTGCCGGCCTGCCGGCGGGCACGACGAAACCCGCCAACGGCTCGGCGGCAGGTTTTTCCGTGCTCTTCATCGCCGAGGGCGGCTTTACGCTCGGTGATGTAGTGAGCGGCGGCGGGCGTGAACTCGTCGTTCCGGCAAAAGGCCTCTATCTGGCGGTATTGGGGCTTGCCGTCGCGTCTTCCTCCGGCCACCGGGTAACGCTGTTCGTGAACGGCGCGGCGACCAGCTTCAGCATCGCCGGCAACGTCTCCGCCACCGGCACCCAGCAGTCGGCCACATCCATTCTTTCTCTCGATGCCAGCGACCGCCTGCGGCTGCAGCATGAGGGAACGGCGGAATTTACCCAGGGCGATGGGAAAACGTGCCTTTCGCTTGCGGCACTTTGACGGAAACAACCGGTGAGAGAGAAAAATTGCGATTTTTGGAAAAATTTTTTCCCGGCAAAATAAGGCGACTCGAACAAATCAGGCGAAACCGTTCAAATTCTTAATAAATTGTCACGAGCTGCTTAGGCAATTTTTAAAGGTACCGGGATAGAGTTCCCGTCATATGGTCTTGAGTTTGTATAGAGTGTCCAATGACCGAAATGATACGCCCACGAGTTAAATATGTCATCGGCCCCGATGGCAGCCCTCTGACGATTGCGGATCTTCCGCCTGCCAATACCCGTCGTTGGGTCATTCGCAGAAAGGCCGAGGTGGTTGCCGCCGTACGCGGAGGACTGCTGAGCCTCGAGGAAGCCTGCGAGCGTTATACGCTCACCGTCGAAGAATTCCTGTCCTGGCAGTCCTCGATCTCCGATCATGGCCTTGCCGGCCTGCGCACCACGCGCATCCAGCAATATCGCCACTAAACAGTGGGCCGGCGCGGCAACGCGCCCAGACCGAGTGTAGAGAACGCCCCGCCGGATTATCGACGGGGTTTTCGGTCTAATTTCGGATGTCCATCTGAGAACTGCGCTACAGAGCCGGTGATTGTCGCCGGTTTGTGTCCGCTGCGTTTGCTATCATGCTGTTTCAATTCAGGCTGAAGCCGGTACAGTGGCGACAACGAACAGCAATGCGGAAGGCGCTCATCATGGACATCAAGACAACCGAAACCGGATCGCACGGCGAATACTCGGCAACCATCGACGGCCACAAGGCGGAGATGACCTATTCGCGCACTTCCCCTTCCCTCATCATCATCGACCATACCGGCGTGCCCGATGCGCTGCGCGGTAAAGGCGTCGGCCAGGCGCTCGCCGCCCATGCGATCGATGAAGCCCGTAAGGGCGGCTGGAAAATCATTCCACTCTGCCCCTTCTTCAAGGCCCAGACGTTGCGCCATGCCGAATGGGCGGATGTTATCCAGGGGTAACCCGGCAGTATAGCGCAAGCGTCACGGCATATTTCTTCTCCCCACCGGGGAGAAGGTGGCCCGAAGGGTCGGATGAGGGGGCTAGCTCTCCGTATATCTCCACCGTCGCCCCCCTCATCCCGCTACCGCGGACTTCTCCCCGGCGGGGAGAAGAAACAAGCGGTTCACACCTGATCCCTCAACAACCGTTCCAGATATCGCGTTATTCATAAAAGGACGTCACGCCACCTTCAGCGGCGGTGTTCCCGCATGCATGCTGTGACGGACTTCCTCGCGAAATTCAGGCGTATCCTTTGCGCCATGCACAGCCACGGCATGTTGCACGGCTGCTTCCATAAGCTCCTCCGGAGAATCGGCGGAGATGGCAACGGTGCATCTGCTGTCACTGGGGAATTCGCGGCAATCTATATATTGGCGGGCCATTTTTTCCTCCCTGCAAGTGCCGCCCGCACCCGCACGGGGCGCGTGCGCGTAAAAGCCTCCGGCTCACGGTCGGAACCTCCGTAAAATACGCCTTTCCCCAGGTCCGGACAATCGAAATCAGGCCCGACCATCCCGGCGGAAAACACCGGCGACGCGGCAAAACAAAAGGCCGCCCTGAACGAGCGGCCTTTCGAAAAAATGCATGGCGTCCCGTCATTGAAAGCCGCCTCCTGATCCACCGGCAGCCGTCAATGAGGACGATCCTCGTAACCTCCTGCGCCTATAGGTCAGGCGCGGGCGCGGATGGCTCCGTCGCGGTTTTCGAGGGCAGCGGCCTTTTCATATTCGGCCTGCACCTCTTCCAGCGAAGCTTCGGCGGCTTCCTGTTGTGCCTTCAGCTCACGGATCGAGACCTGAAGATTATCCGCCCGCTGGCGCGCGGCCTTGGCGAAGGTCGGATAGGCGAAATGCGTCGGATCGGTAATGCCCGACTTGCTTTCTTCCAGAGATATCTGATGCACCAGTTCCTTTGCCATCCGCTCGAACTCGGACATCATCTGCTGCAGCTGGTTAAGCTGCCGGCGTTTTTCATTGACCTGAAATTCCTTCAGGCGAACCAGGCTGTCACGCGACTTCATACGCAATACTCCATGGATAGCGAGACCCGGATCAAAAAGGCACTATGCCACCCTGATCGGCCCGTTTAACCCGCCCGTTTTTCCGCAAGGGTTGCCCCCTGTCCCGGAATGATTCCCAAAAGTTACCCGGCGTTAATAAAAAACCACCGCCGTTAACCTTTCGTTTACGGGCATCGTTAATGATAAACACGATCATTTAAGGGTCGGTAAATGCCAGGTCCAAAAAAATGGACCCGACGATGTAAGAGTCGATTGAATCACTTAACGGGATTTCCTCACGTTAAGCTTCAATTTTGGCGATGGTGGATTCACGTGCAAAAACAGCAAAATGCCTTGTTTGCTTAATAAATTCGATACACCTTGCCAAAGGCAATTAGAATTTGTTAACCATTTGGTGGCAGCCTGCAAATCAGGCAACGTCTGGATCCGCATCGCGCGAGGCAATGATTTACCGGTTCGCGGGCGGCAAAGGGGATAATTATGCGGGTTCTACTTATTGAAGACGACAGCGCGACAGCGCAGAGCATTGAACTGATGCTTAAGTCGGAAAGCTTTAACGTTTACACGACCGACCTCGGTGAGGAAGGCGTGGATCTGGGCAAGCTCTACGACTACGACATTATTCTTCTCGACCTCAACCTGCCTGACATGTCGGGTTACGAGGTTCTGAGAACGCTTCGCCTCTCCAAGGTCAAGACGCCGATCCTCATCCTGTCCGGCATGGCCGGCATCGAGGACAAGGTTCGGGGCTTGGGCTTCGGCGCAGACGACTACATGACGAAGCCGTTCCACAAGGATGAGCTTGTTGCCCGCATTCACGCCATCGTCCGCCGTTCCAAGGGCCATGCGCAGTCGGTCATCTCCACCGGCGAACTCATCGTCAATCTCGATGCCAAGACGGTTGAAGTGGGTGGCCAGCGCGTTCACCTGACCGGCAAGGAATATCAGATGCTCGAGCTGCTTTCGCTGCGCAAGGGCACGACGCTGACCAAGGAAATGTTCCTGAACCACCTTTATGGCGGCATGGACGAGCCGGAACTGAAGATCATCGACGTCTTCATCTGCAAGCTGCGCAAGAAGCTCGCAAACGCCGCCGGCGGCGCAAACTACATCGAAACCGTCTGGGGCCGCGGCTATGTTCTGCGCGAGCCAGATGGCGCGACGGAATTCCTCGAAACCGCCTGATCCATTCCGGGACAGGACAGTTTTTAAAAGACCCGCTGGAAACGGCGGGTTTTTTGTTGTGATTTGAAGGTCGCAGGTAACGGTGTCATTGGCATATTACGACACACGATCATATTCCGGCGCATGGATACGCCCTCTTTCCTGTGCTTGTACAGGAATGAGGGAAGAAGAGCTTGGCTATGCGCCGCAAAAGGATGATGGCACATGAACCACCCTATCCCCACCCTCAGGACCGAACGCCTGACGCTGCGCCCGCTGATGATCACAGACTTTCCGGCCTATCGGGATTTCATGATGTCATTGCGCTCTATCGGTGTGGGCGGGCCTTACGACCTGCCCTCGACATGGGGTGTGTTCTGCCACGATCAGGCCAACTGGTACTTTTTCGGCCATGGCGCACTAATGATCGAGCTTGACGCAACGGGACAATGTGTCGGCCAGGTCGGCATCAATCACGGTCCGCTGTTTCCGGAAAAGGAACTGGGCTGGCTGCTTTACGAAGGCCATGAAGGATACGGCTATGCGGCGGAGGCCGCCTCGGCGCTGCGCGACTGGGCCTTCAAGACCCTGAACCTGCCTTCGCTTGTCAGCTACGTCTCGCCGCAGAATCGGAAATCTGCAGCCGTTGCCGAGCGAATCGGCGGCATGCTCGATCCGAAAGCGCCCCGTTCAGATCCCGAAGACCTCGTTTATCGGCACCATCCGGCAAACGCCGTTTGAAAGAGGAACACCTCAGGATCATCCCGGTCACGACGCGTCCCGAAACATATGGCAACGCTTAGCAGACCTCGAACGTGTTCACAGTCGTTCTCGATCGCGATCGAGACCGCCACGGCGGCCGCCTCGATCAGGCGGCGGATCAGACCGCTGCAAGCTGCTGGAGATGGCTTGCCATGCCGGCACCCTCCCCGCCCGCATTCACCGTGTCGAAATAGTCATGCCATCCGCTGTCAGCGATTGCCTCCACCAGAAGAGAAAGGGCCTGCCGGTCACGGCAGCGCCACAGCGCAAAGAATTCATGGGGGGACGCGTGGCCCAGCGAGGTATTGACCGCGCCCGTTGTGATCACTTCGATACCCGCCTGAGAAAGCGCGCTCATGCCCGCGCCGATCCGGGCAAAAAAAGCTGCCCGCGCCTCGCCGCTCAAGGCCTTCCAGCTTGGTTTGGCCGAATAAAGTTCAGCGAGAAAATAAGACATGTCATCAGTCTCCATATTTGGAATCAATTGTCGGGAAGGCGGGCCGAAACAGTGGCCGCGCCCGTCTTTGTCCGCACCTTCACAAGAAGCTTGCTCAACAAACAGCGCTCGCTTTGGTCGAGACCGGAAAGCAGCGAGGATATCCATTCGGCATGTTCAACAAACAATGTCTCCACCAACGTCTTGCCGCTGACAGTCAGGGAGACCAGAAGCTTGCGGCGGTCGTCATAAGCGGGTCGGCGCGTCACGAACCCATCCTTCTCCAGCCCGTCAAGCAGGCCGGTAATGGTGGCGCGCGTGACGCCGGAAGCGTCGGCAAGTTCATGCGGCGAAAGGCCCTCCGCCCTGTCTCGCAAGAGTACAAGAAGCAGAAATTTCCCTTCCGACAGACGGTGCGGCGAGAGCCGCGCGGCGCAATCCCGGTCAATAGCCGCAGCAAGCGACAGAAGCTCGAAACAAAGCCTGATCCCGCCGGGCTCTGCGGTGATTTCGTTTGTTAGGGGCCTTCCCGGTTCAGAAACGCCCGATTGCAATGTGCGCGCCAACAGCGCTTCATATTTCTTTTCCAGCATCATAAGCCGGCATATAGTATGCCGCCTTACCATCCGTCAACCCTTTTATTCCTTGGCCCCTGCCCCCGCAGATTTATGTTCCCATAAGTCTTTCGAAAAGCCGCACCGGGCTTTTCCGGAACGTCGTCTCCCGGAAAGGACGGAAGCCGAAGCGGGCGGCGATTGCGAGAGAGGGCGTATTCAGCGGATCGATCATGCAGACGACACGGCTCGATATGCCCGCGGCGTCAAACCAGCCGAGCGCGGCTTGTACGGCCTCGCTGGCCGCGCCTTTGCCTGTCAAATCCCTGTCGATCTTCCACATGGCCTCCGGAGCGGTGTCGAAATCCGCGCCATGTCCACGGCGCATATGGGCAAGACCGACCTCGCCGACGATTCGTCCCGTGGCGGCCTCCTCAACCACGAAGGGGCCGAAGCCGAAGACGGACCAGTGACCGATGAAGCGCAGGAGCCGCGCAAAGGCGAGTTCGGGATCGAGCGGCGCGATTGAGCTCACCCCTGGTATCGGACGAACATCCGCGCCCCAGAAGGAGCAATAAAGTGCTTCGTCCTCAATGGCGTGAGGCCGCAGCACAAGACGCGCGGTTTCGACACGGATCATGAGACCTTCTCCTCGGAAAAGAAAAAGGCCGGGCGCAGGCTAAAGCCGCACCCAACCCTGGTGGCATCCTTGTCGCATTGAAACGATCACGCCGTAATCGTCTTGGCGGTAAACACGATGCGGTCGTCATGCACCTTGTATTCCACCGCCATATTGGCCTCCTCGGCCAGAAGCAGCGTGTAGTAGGGCTGCACGGAATGGGCGTCGACCGCCTCTTCCAGCCTGCCCTCGTAAATTTCCACGAACTTGGCCGGCACCCGCATCATCCGGCCCTTGACGGTGATTTCGAACCTGGCGTCGCCGTCGGGGTTTTCCAGCAGCACGTCCACATTGCCGCCGCGCGGAATGGAGCCGTAAGCGACGAGGAAGAGGTTGAGCAGAAGTTTGACACGATTCTTCGCAACGATGGCGCGCGGGCCGTTCCAGCTCACTTCCGCCTTCTTTTCGGCGGCAGCGAAATCCTGGGCGGCTTTTTCGGCCTCACCGGTGTCGATGGAGGCGCCAGCGGAGCCGGAAGCGCCGAAAGCAAGGCGGGCGAACTTCAGCCGCACGGATGCGTTAAGGGCTGACGTGCGGATGAGATCGAGCGCATCGTCATCCGTGCCGCCCTCGTCCAGAAGCTCGAGGCCGTTATTGATGGCGCCGACAGGAGAAATCACATCATGGCACACACGGCTGCACAGAAGAGCCGCCAGATCGGGACCGGACAGCGTGATATTGAGTTTGCTGGTCATAAAATTCTCTCCTGCGCAAGGGAGGCGCGGACGGTGTGGAAATTGTTAAGCCATAATGACACCATATTTGGTAAACCGATTGTTAATAGGATGGTTTCAAAATGCCAAATGGCTTAACAGGCCACACTGGAGCCATGTGTATCCGCAAGGATGCGCGAAATATGCTGTAGAATTTTTTCTGCACGCCAGTCCTCAAGAAAACCGATTCGGATTTCGGGCTGGTGCGCTAACGAAACAGACGGACGGACATGACGATGCGCCTTACGAAAACCCGCACCATTGCACGCCTGGAACTGGGAAAGATTGTCGCGCTCCTTGCGAGCCTCCTGATATGGGCCGCACCGGCCGCAGCCCAGAACAGCGATCAATATTCTTTCCAGGAAGTCATTGATGCGGGCCACGGATTCTTCGGTGAAACCACCGGCGGCCTTGCCAAGGTGGTGGAGCGCGCCTTCCAGCAATACGGTCTTCCGAACGGTTACATTCTCGGCCAGGAAGGCTCCGGCGCCTTCGTAGCGGGCCTCACCTATGGCGAAGGTACGCTTTACACCAAGAACGCCGGCCAGCACCCCGTCTTCTGGCAGGGCCCCTCCCTCGGCCTCGATTACGGCGGCCAGGGAACCCGCGCCATGATGCTGGTCTACAACCTGCCTTCGGTCGATGCGCTTTACCGCCGTTACGGTGGTGTGAGCGGCTCCGCTTTCATCGTCGCCGGCGTCGGCATGACCTATCTGAAGAGCAGCGACGTGACGCTTGCCCCCATCCGCACCGGCATCGGCGCGCGCCTCGGCATCAATGTCGGTTACCTGAAGCTCACCCAGCAGCCGACCTGGAACCCCTTCTGATTCGCCGAGGTCTGAGTGGAGCTAACGGTGGTCTACAGGATGAGGCATTGCGGCAGGTTTCTTCTCCCCGCCGGGGAGAAGGTGGCCCGAAGGGCCGGATGAGGGGGCGACGTTGCCGTATCTCATAACCCTTGCCCCCTCATCCCGCTGCCGCGGACTTCTCCCCCTCGGGGAGAAGAAGCAAGTGGCAACGTCCCGCCCGCTAACTGCCTAGGGGAAACCCCTCCCCACGGTTGCAATAATAGCGTAACGTGCTTTCGCGCCCTCTTTCCGAATGCGCGCGTATCTGAGTTTCGGAGACTGTCCCGCGTGATCGAATATGCCATTCTTTTCGGATTGGGTTTTCTCACCGCAACCCTGCTGGCCCTGTTGATCGCACCCGCGATCCACCGCCGCATCGTCGCCTATACGGAAAATCGCATACGCGCGACGATGCCCATCAGCCCGCAAGAAGTTCGCGCCCAGAAGGACATGGCGCGTGCGCTTTACGCCGCAGAGAACGCCAAGATCCGCCAGGAGCTGGATACGGAACGGGAAAAAAACACCTCCCTGCGCCTCGCCAACGAGGCCGCCTCCAGCGATGCCTACCGCCTTGGCGAGCAGAACCGCGGTTTCTCCCTGAAAATCGAGGAGCTGACGCTGGAAATCGGCGAACTGCGCGCGGCCCTCGATGCCGCCGAAGAACACGCCGGCGCCCTACAGGCGAACCTCGCGAAACAGGAGCAGGCCGCCAACGAGCGCGCCGGCCAGATGTCCGATCTCACCGCCCGCCTCACCCATCTGACGCGCGAGCTGGATGATTCGAAAATCCTCGCCGCCACCCGCGATCTGGAAGCCGAACAGGCCAAGCAGAGCGCCACGCGTTTCCGCAAGGAGGGCGAGACCGCCACCCGCGAATTGCAGGATGTGGCGGCCCGCAACAAGGAGGCGATGACGGCGGTTGCGCGCGAAAGCCGCAAGGTCACACGGCTCGAGGAGCAGGTCGCGGCTGTCATGGCGAAAAACGCCGATCTCGACACGCTGCTGACACTGCGCAACCAGGAAGTCGCCCGGCTTAAGGAACAGCTTGCGGCAACCGGCGGCCGCAGCAACGACATGATCATCCGTCTGCCGAACCCCGCCGTCTCGGACGACAAAACGGTCAGCCCATCGCAACCGACGGCCCCTGCCCCAGCCGCCGCGCTTGAACCCGCATCCGCCGCCGAAGAGGCGATACCGGCTGCCGCCGCAGAGGAACCAGCCCCCCCGGTATCGACCGAGCCAGCGGCGTCGCAAGGCCTGGAGCAGGAAATCGAGGATATCCGTAATCAGGGCGCCGCGCTCACCGAACGCCTGCTGAATGTGCGCGGCGTCGGCAATGACGAACCCATCCGCCGCGAAATCGCAAGGATCGCCGCCGAGATGATCGCGCTCACCGCCGCGCAGGAGGGTGAGGCCTCGCCTATTCCGGGGTTGCTGGCCAAGGCCTCCGGTTCGTCAGGGCGGGAGAGCCTTGCGACGCGGGCGAAGGTGGTGATGGAGAAGCGGGAACGCTAGGTTCGCCGAGGGTCTGGTTTACCTCAACGTTGAGTGTGCGGCTCACCCCCCTCTGCCCTGCCGGGCATCTCCCCCTCAAGGGGGGAGATCGGCAGGAGGCGCGACCACCGCTTCATTCGCAAACGTTGAGAGGGGCGAGGCCTCACCACGAGTCGATCTCCCCCCTTGAGGGGGAGATGTCCGGCAGGACAGAGGGGGGTGAGCCGCATACGCCGAAGTGCTAAAGCGGCTCTGATCTACACCCGCCCCATCACCCCCGCCATCTGATAAAGCGCCAGCCCCGAAGCCGTCCCCGCATTCAGGCTATCCAGCTGCGGCGACTGCGCAATCCGCGCGGTATGAAACCGCGAGAGCACCGATTGCGGCAACCCCTCGCCTTCTGTGCCGATCACCAGCGCCATGCGCTGTGATCGGGGAATATCGCGTATCTCCGTCTCGCCATTCGGAGACAGGCTCCAGATAGCAAACCCCGCCTCGGAAAGCCGCTCCAGCATGTCCACCGCCCCGCCACCGCGATGATAGGGAACCGACAGCACCGAGCCCACGGAAACCCTGAGCGCCTTGCGATAAAGCGGGTCGCAACACGTCTCGTCCAGCAGCACCGCATCGGCGTAAAAGGCCGCCGCATTGCGGAACATCGCGCCGAGATTATCGTGGTTGGAAATGCCGCAGCCGACAAGCACCAGGGAAGATGCGGGAAGTGCCGCCGTCATTTCTTCCAGTCCGCGATCCTGAACCCGCCGCCCGAGCGCCAGAATGCCGCGATGCAGGTGAAAACCGACGATGCCGTCCAGCACCGGCGCTTCCGCCACATAAACCGGCACATCCGGCGGGAAATCCGCAAGGATATCAACAACGCCGGAAAGGCGGTTGCGCAGGATCAGGATGCTCTCGGCTGCAAAGGCACCGCCCGCTTTATGGGCGGCGGCCAGCATGCGCAGCACCACCGTGCCTTCCGCAATGAACCGACCTTGACGGCCGGTGAGATCACGCTCGCGAATATCGCGAAACGCGGCGATGCGCGGATCGGCGGGATCCTCGACCGGGATCAGCGGTCGCCCCTCCAGCAGGTTATTGGCCTCACTGGCCATCGACCGTCACATCGGCGAGGAACCGGCCGGTCGCAACATTGAAGACCAGCGCCTTGCGGGTGCCATTGGAAAGCCGGCCATAAAACAGCATGTCGCCGCCGGAATAGCTGACATTGTCGATCGTGAAGCCCTGCGGCAGGCTGGCGGTGACCGCCATCGGGCCATTGCCGGTGGGAACGGCAAGGTTCGGCGCTTCCGCCTGTGTCTGAACCGCCTTCGACGGCCCCATCGCCTTGTAGACAACCGCACCGAAGACGGCCATAAGGCTGATAAACATCACGGAGCCCGACACGATCTGCAAACGGATCATCTTGCGGCGAACTTTTTCCATGGCCGGATCAAGCGGCTTGTCTTCCTGTTCGTCTTGCTCGATCTGCGTCATCGGGTTCCCTGAAATGCTGATGGATCGGAAAAATAAGAATGAACGACCCCTTTAAACAAGGCGGAGACGCAAGGAAAGTCCTGATTGCCGGGGAAGATGCCGAAGGCCGCCTCGATTCGTGGCTGGCAGGCGAGGTGGGCGGCGACTTCTCCCGCAGCCGCCTGAAGGCGCTGATCGAACAGGGCGCGGTTTCCCTCAACGGCAATCCGGTGACGGAGCCGAAGAAGAAGGTGCATCCCGGCGACCGTATCGAAATCATCATGCCCGAGCCGGAAGACCCGGAACCCAAGGGCGAGGACATTCCGCTCGACGTGGAATATGAGGATGAAGACCTGATCGTGCTGGTCAAACCGGCCGGTCTCGTCGTGCATCCGGGCGCAGGCAACTGGACCGGCACGCTGGTCAACGCCCTCATCCACCATTGCGGCGACAGCCTCTCCGGCATTGGCGGCGTCAAGCGCCCGGGCATCGTGCACCGGCTGGACAAGGAAACCTCCGGTGTCATGGTCGTGGCGAAGAACGACAATGCCCACCGGCATCTCGCCGCGCAATTTGCCGATCATGGCCGCACCGGGCCGCTGGAGCGCGCCTACAAGGCCGTCGTCTGGGGCCGCCCGCGAACCCTGCGCGGCACCATCGACGCAGCACTCGGCCGCAGCGCCGACCGCACCAAACGCGCCGTCAAACACGAGGATGCCGACGATGCCCGCGAGGCGATCACCCATTACGAGGTGATGGAGCGTTACCATGAGCGGCCGGACGCCACCTGCCTCGCCTCCATGGTGGAATGCCGGCTGGAAACCGGCCGCACCCACCAGATCCGCGTGCACATGGCCCATATCGGCCATCCGCTGATCGGCGATCCCGAATATGGCGCGGCCTTCCGCACCAAGGCGAACCTTCTCGAAGAACCGGCCAAAAGCACCGTCCGCGGCTTTCCGCGCCAGGCTCTGCATGCCTATCTGCTCGCTTTCGAACATCCGCGCACCGGCGAGGTGATGGAGTTCGAAACCGACCTGCCCGACGACATGGAAGCGCTGACCGCCGCATTGCGTGGCTGAAAACCTGCATGGCGCCGTCAAAAAACCGCGCCATGCATTTCGCCGGAAGCCCCGGATAATAAAAAAAGATTAGCGGATAGCGATATTCCGCAGTCGGTCCTTTTTATAGACCGCCCCAATTTCGCTTCAATCGTCACACCTCCTCGGCCCCGCAAAGCCTGAAATCGCGGCCATTAAACTGTGACGATTTCAAGCCTGCCAAATAAAGCGCAGAGACGCCATTCGTTCGATCCGCCCCGAACGGAACCGGCATGATGACGGGATCTATCGCATGAATATCGAAGACCGCCGGTTTATATTTCAGGAGTTGCGCAGCGTCGAAGGTTATATCGACCCGCCCGATGCGCTCGTCTTCAAAGCGCTGTTGCAGGCCCAGACGAAAAGCGGCCTCCATGGCGGCCTGGCGGAAATCGGCGTTTATTATGGCCGATCCTATTTCCTGCTGCGCAAATTCGCGCAGCCGCAGGAAAAGGTTCTGGGCGTCGACTTGTTCGATCTCGACCCGCCGGAAGACGGCAGCCTCGACCAATATGAGCGCCTTATGGAAAACGGTCGCCGGCTGGACTTTCCAATGGACGAGAACCTCATCATCAAGGGCGACAGCACCCGGCTGGCGCCCGCCGATATCACCTCCCGCATCGGCCCCGCCCGCTTCTTCAGCATTGATGGCGGCCACACCCTGCACCATGTGCTGGCCGATGCGAAACTGGCCATGGAGGTGATCGCGCCGCATGGCGTCATCGTCTTCGACGACACTTTCAACCCCGCCTGGCCGGAAGTGACGGTGGGCGTCGCCGATTTTCTGCGCACCCATGGCCATAGCCTCGTCTGCTTCGGCATGACGAAATACAAGACCTATGTCTGTCACCGGGAATTTCACGCCACCTATGCTGCTGCCATCGCCGCCGATCACGATCTACAGGCGCTTTCCCATGTCGAAACGCAGTTCCTCGGCTCGAAGGTGGTGCGCCTGCACAATCCCATGCGCAGACGGGTGATGTATGAACTGATGGTGCGCTCCGGCCTTGGTGGCTTCTCGGAACGAATCTACCGTTCGAAAGTTAAACAGATCAAGGAAGGTGTGACTGGAATATAACGCATGTGTGAACGCAGCGTTCGCTTGAAACGCGGCGGGCGCGTACATATTTGTCACATGGGTTCGTGCGGGGTCGGTAACGACCCGCAGCTTACGGTGTGCCTCGGGCGGGTGATTTGCCATGCCAAAGAGGGTGCCGTTCCAGACCATAGATAAGGGGGTGCTTTATGGCCCGCAATAGTTTGCCTACGATTACAGCCGGCGAAGCCGGCCTCAATAGATATCTCGACGAAATCCGTAAATTTCCGATGCTGGAGCCGCAGGAAGAATACATGCTGGGCAAGCGTTATGCCGAGCATGGCGACCGCGACGCCGCACACAAACTCGTCACCAGCCACCTGCGTCTTGTTGCCAAGATCGCCATGGGTTACCGCGGTTACGGCCTGCCGATCGGCGAAGTCGTGTCCGAAGGCAATGTCGGCCTGATGCAGGCGGTGAAGAAGTTCGATCCGGAACGCGGCTTTCGTCTGGCCACCTACGCCATGTGGTGGATCAAGGCCTCGATCCAGGAATATATCCTGCGCTCGTGGTCGCTGGTGAAGATGGGTACGACCGCCAACCAGAAGCGTCTGTTCTTCAACCTGCGCCGGCTGAAAGGCCGCATCCAGGCGATTGACGATGGCGATCTGAAGCCGGAACACGTCAAGGAAATCGCCACCAAGCTGCAGGTGTCGGAAGAAGAAGTCATCTCGATGAACCGCCGCCTGCATGGCGACGCATCGCTGAATGCGCCGATCAAGGCCTCCGAAGGCGAATCCGGCCAATGGCAGGACTGGCTGGTGGACGATCATGACAGCCAGGAAGACGTGCTGATCGAGCAGGACGAGCTGGAAACCCGCCGCCGTATGCTGGCGAAAGCCATGGGCGTGCTGAACGAGCGCGAACGCCGCATCTTCGAAGCCCGCCGCCTTGCCGAAGACCCGGTGACGCTGGAGGAACTCTCCTCCGAGTTCGACATCAGCCGTGAACGCGTGCGCCAGATCGAGGTTCGCGCCTTCGAGAAGGTGCAGGAAGCGGTGCAGAAGGAAGCGCTGGAAGCCGCGCGTGCATTGCGCGTGGTGGATGCGTAAGCGCTCCTTAAAACGCTAGTCGACATAAAGCCCGCGGATCGCAAGAACTGCGGGCTTTTTGTTTGAAACCGGCATTATTCAGGACGGTAGGTGCAGCCCCCTCATCGCCTCGCTGCGCTCCGGCACTTCTCCCCGGCGGGGAGAAGAAGCTGGGGCACCGTCTCATTCCACAGGGGATTTCAGACTGATGCTTTGAGAGGTCGATAGGTTGCCGCAAATTCTTCTCCCCGCCGGGGAGAAGTGCCGGAGCGTAAGCGAGGCGATGAGGGGGCCAGCTCTCGGCAAGCCCCCGGATCATCACTGCCCGGTCGCCGGCGTTGCCGCCGCCCATTCGCTGAGCGCCTTGTCGAAGGCGGCGATGCCGTCATTGCCCTTTTGCAGGGTCAGCAGCGCACGCCGGCCATTGCGATAGGAAACCGGAATGTCGATCCAGTTGCGACTCTTCAGAAGCTCCAGATTGGTCTTCATCGCATCCGGGAAATCGTTGAGCGCAATCATGTGGAAATCGTCGGTGATCTTGGCCGGAACCGCAATCAGGGCGTTGCCGCGATCCTGCTCGGTGCTCTTCATCGCGATGCGCTGGACGCTGTCGATAGCGCCGCCTTCGAAGCCGGGCGATACCGAGAAGACGATCTCGATCAGATGGCTGGCCGGCAGCGACGGGTCGGTATTGCGCTTGAAGGTGATCAGTGCGCTGAGGCCACGGCCGGGAACGTTGATCTGACCCTGCACGGTGGGCGAAGGTTTGCCATCGCCGTCATTTTCCTGCTGCAGCGACCAGGAAACGCTGCCCTGAATGGCGGTCGGCACCGTCTGACCCAGCACTTCCTCATAAAGGAACATGCGGTCGCCGGCGGCGGCGGGCTGCTGCGCCGGCGTGCCGGCAGGCGTTCCGGCTGGCGCACCGGCATTATTGGCCGGAGCCTCGCCCGCAGCCGGCGGCGCGACATTCTGCTCATAGACCGACTGGCCTTCGGCGGTAACGGGCTGGCCGTTCGCGCCCGGCGCAGGTCCCTCGTCACGCTCTGTGCCGTCGGCCAGAAGCCGCTGGGTGAACTTGGTGCCGGTGACGGAGCCGTCATCGCCATGGGCCGGCGTCTGTTGGTTGGTCGGGGACGTCGGCTGCTGCCCCGTGGCGGGCGGCTGCTGGGTCGCCGGCGGTGTCGAGGTCTGCGCCTCACCCGTCCCGTTCGAAGCCGTCTCGCTTGAGCCGCCGTTCTGTGCGGAGCTGACCAGCCCGCCGACCATATCGTTCAGCGCATCGCGGTTCATCCACACGGCATAACCGCCGCCGGCTAGCAGCGCCACGCCGGCAAGGGCAAGCACCACCGACGCATAATTGCGACGCGGCTTCTTCTTGACCATATAAGCGGGCGTCGCGGCGGCAGCGCCCACACCATTCGGTTCGCCCGGAGCCTGACTGGTGGAGGACGACGCGCCGTCATAACCGATCAACTCGTCCAGATCGTCCCAGGGCGTGCGTTCCTTATTGTCCTTTGCCGCTGCCTGATCGCCGAAGAGATCGTTATCGGCGCGCGGCAGCGCTGGCGCGTCCTTCGGCGGAATGGCGATATCCGCATCCTGGAAATAGGACGAAAAATCCTCGACCACGGCTGCCTTTTTCGGGGCCTGCTCTTCCGTCTGGCGATGATCGTCGAAATCGTGCCGGCCACCAAAGGCGGGCGCGTGCTCCACGGCGGCAGGGCCGAAATGGTCATCCGCCTCGCGACGCTCATGCTCGTCGTAAGGGGCCGGCTCGAAGCTTACCTCCGGTTCCTGGTAATGCTGAGCGGCATAACCGGCAACGAGCGGACCTTCGTCGGTCTCGTTACGAACCTCTTCATATTCCTCTCCGGCCGGACGCACATCGTCGTCCTGCGCGTCCTCGAGCTTGCGCCAGTCGTCCTCATCCACCGGCTGCGCCCAATGGGACGGAACGGAATCATCAGCAGGGGCGGACGCCGTTTCAGGCTCCACATAGTCATCCTGCGGCTGGTGAGCCGGCTCTTCTTCCGTACGGACGAAATAGGTGCCGACGGCTTCGTCGGAGCCGTGTGCCGGAGCGTGAGCGGCATGAACCGTTTCCGGCGCATCATAAAGCTCTTCCGGCTCGCGGCCGCCGTGATGCGGCTCCTCATCAGCAGCGGTGTCAGCGTGCCGGGGCTCTTCCTCTTCGACCGCGTCTTCGTAAACCGGCTCGGATTGCGCGGGTTCAGCGGCTGCCGGTTCTTCGTAGACCGGCTCGTGCCGCGCCTCTTCCCGGTCGGCATCCTCCGCCGGCTCGGCGGCGCGGGCGTCGTCTTCGTCGGCGGCATCCTGCTGGTAATAGGACGCCGCCGTCTCTTCCGCAGCGGGAGAGACAGCGTCATCTTCCTCCAGCGCCGGAAGCGCCTCTGCATATTCGCTGTCCACCTCGGCGATTGCGGCGTCCAGCTTGGCGATCTGCCGGCGCAACAATTCTTCCGGCGGACGTGGCTTCATATTCTCGAGCTGGCGCACAACAGCACTGCGCGCCTTGTCGTAAACCTTCGCCCGGTTTTCGGGAGTATTGTTCGCCAAGCCATCCACGGCCTTGCGAATGACTGCTACAAAATCCGCCATAAGCACTTTCTCGTCGTGACCGGCGACGTACCGGCCCGATATGGTTTATGAATCTAGATCGCCGAGGACATTAATCCTCAAACGGATCAGTCACAAGTATGGTGTCGTCACGCTCCGGACTTGTCGACAGAAGCGCGACAGGCGCCCCGATCAATTCCTCGACCTGACGGACATATTTGATTGCCTGAGCAGGCAAATCCGCCCATTTTCGGGCACCGACGGTAGATTCCTTCCAGCCTTCCAGTGTGACGTAGATCGGCTCGACCCGCGCCTGCGCGCCCTGGCTTGCCGGAAGATGATCGATTTCCTGCCCGTCCAGCTTGTAACCGACGCAGATTTTCAGCTCGTCGAGACCGTCGAGAACATCGAGCTTGGTGAGCGCGATGCCGGTAATACCGTTGGTGGCGACCGACTGGCGCACCAGTGCGGCATCGAACCAGCCGCAGCGGCGCTTGCGGCCGGTGACGGTGCCGAATTCATGACCCTTTTCGCCCAGGAACTGGCCGATCTCGTCGTTCAGCTCGGTCGGGAACGGACCTTCGCCAACACGGGTGGTGTAGGCCTTGGTGATGCCGAGAATGTAACCCAGGGAACCCGGACCCATGCCCGAACCGGCAGCGGCCTGACCGGCAACCGTGTTGGAAGAGGTCACGTAAGGATAGGTGCCATGGTCGATATCGAGCAGCGACCCTTGAGCGCCTTCGAACAGGATGCGCGCACCGGCGCGGCGCTTCTTGTCGAGCAGCAGCCAGACGGTTTCGCTGAACGGCAGGATGCGTTCGGCAATCGAGCCCAGTTCTTCCATGATCGTCTCATGCGCCACTTCAGCCGCGCCGAAACCGCGACGAAGCGCATTGTGATGGGTGAGGATGCGGTCGACCTTGGCGGAAAGCGCCTCCATGTCGGCGAGATCCATGACGCGGATGGCGCGGCGGCCGACCTTGTCTTCATAGGCCGGGCCGATGCCGCGGCGTGTGGTGCCGATCTTGGTGCCGCTGTTGGAGGCGGCGTCTTCGCGCATGCCGTCCAGTTCGCGATGCAGCGAAAGAATGAGCGTGGCATTGTCGGCAATGCGCAGGTTTTCCGGCGTGACCTTGACGCCCTGCGCTTCCAGACGGCCGATTTCGGCGATCAGGGCATGCGGATCGACCACGACGCCATTGCCGATGACGGCAAGCTTGCCGGGACGCACGACGCCGGACGGCAGGAGCGAAAGCTTGTAGCTGATGCCATCGATGACAAGCGTATGGCCGGCATTATGGCCGCCCTGATACCGCACGACGACATCTGCCCGCTCGGACAGCCAGTCGACAATCTTGCCTTTGCCTTCGTCGCCCCATTGCGAGCCGACCACCACAACATTCGTCATTTCTTGCTTTCCTGCTCATGGCGCTTGCACGCCCGATAACCCGATGGGAAACCCAAACCCGCGAATGTATACTGCGTTGTTTTACGGAAAGCGACCCTGTTTCTTATGGAGAATTTTGCTTTTTCCGTGACAAGACGCGGATTTCCCGCATTATCTCGCCCCGTGGGGGCCAAGCGCGGGCGCAAGGCCGCCATCCACCCCTCTCCGTTTTCCCACCCATTGAAGAAGCGAAACATCAGCGTGCCTTCGAAAGCCTATATCGCCCTCATCATCGCCACGCTCTGCTGGGGCGGCAACACCGTTGCCGGAAAGCTGGCCGTCGGCCACATCAGCCCCATGGCCTTCACCTTCCTGCGCTGGGTCTTCGCCGTCGCCATCATCTTCGCCATTTCCGTGCCGCAACTCATCAAGGACTGGCCGGTGGTGAAACAGCGCCTGCCCTATTTCTTCGTGCTCGGCAGTGTCGGTTATACCGCCTTTAACGTGTTTCTCTACACGGCCCTGCAACACACCTCGGCCATCAATGCCGCCGTCATCCAGGCCGGCATTCCCATGGTCATCTTCGTCCTGAACTTCATACTGTTCCGCACCCGCGTGCTGTTCGGCCAGATCGCCGGCTTCTGCCTCACCATCGCCGGTGTGGCGCTGCTCGCCTCGCATGGCGATCCGGTCTCACTGCTGCAACTGGAAATGAATGTCGGCGACGCCGTCATGCTGCTCGCCGTGCTTGTTTATGCGATCTACACCGTCATTCTGCGCTGGAAACCGGCCGTCGACTGGCGCACGCTGATGGCCATCCCCGCCTTCTTCGCGCTCCTCACCTCGGTGCCGCTGGTCTTCTGGGAAATCTCCCGCAACAGCGTCGTCTGGCCGGATCAGAAGGGTTGGGTGCTGGTGGTCTATGCCGGCATTTTTGCCTCACTCGTCGCGCAGATCCTGTACATCAAGGGCGTGGAACAGATCGGCGCCAACCGCGCCGGCCTCTTCATCAACCTTGTGCCTGTCTTCGGCACGCTGCTGTCCGTCTTCGTGCTCAGCGAAACGCTGCACACCTATCAGATAGCCGCACTCATCATGGCGCTGGCGGGCATTGCCGTCGCAGAACGAAAAAAATCGCCGGCTTCCTGAACCAACAGGGTCAGGAACACCGGCGCAGTCTGGCAGGCATGAAAGAATGGAGCATCGGATCGCAAACTGTTTCCGATGCTCGAACCAGAGGTCAAAGCGCGGTTTCGCGCTCTGCCGGAGAAAAGACGGCGTTGCCAAGGACGATATCGCCCTTGTCGGTGGTAACGATCAGCACTTTTTCGAGCGATCCGTCATTGTTCAGCGAAAAGGCGAGGCGCAGCGCGCTGGAGGACCAGCCGGCGCCGGCAAGGGCCGTGCGCTTGATGGCGGCGCAATCACCGCAATCGCCAAGGCTCAAAGACGGCGTTGCCGGAACATCGGTTGCAAAACCGGAGACATAATCGTCGAGCGCGCCCATTGTGGCGTTCACGTCGCGGTTGACGCGCAGCAGTTCCTCACGGCGCTCGACCGTCAGCGGCGCAGCGATGGCAGAGACGCACTGGCCGGCTGAAAGAACGCAGCCGTCGAAACCATCAGGCGCGGAAACACCGATCTGCGTCACGGCGGACTTCTCGACGGCGGCGAAACCGCGGGCAAAACCGGCAGCGCCAGCAGCGTCGGCATGGTTGGACATGGAAGCAACGGCAATCCCGCAGATGGCGGCAGCAATAATCTTCTTCAGCATTTCATACCCCGTTTGCGATCCGCCGGCTTGTGCCGGTCTCGATTTCTGTTTTGTGGAGCGCCTCTTGCAAGGGCCGCTCTCCGTCTGTGATCCCACAATGGCACAGCACTGTTTTCAGGCGCTTTAAGCCGATTGCTACAATTTTATCGGTTTTGATTTTTGGGACACCGAGCACATTTTCAGACATGCGCCGATGCCGTCGCCGCGACAGTCGCGGCAACGTGGCGGGAGAGAAAGGGCCGCATCGCTGCGGGGCATGGATTGGTATTGGAGGGTTTGCAGACGATGCGGCCCGGCTCCGATATTTTAACCTGTAACGCACCCGCCAAACCGGTTCCTGTTTGGAAGGAGGTCACATGCCGGCCACCTCAACCGTGACATTGGGAAACTCCCCAGTCTCGGCCGCCTGCCCCGCCCATCTCGCGCCGCGCGCACGTTTGATGACCGGTATGGAGACAAGCCTACCGCGCAGATAGACACCGGGGATGCACGGGGAAGAAAAAAGTCGAAAGATGACAGGAAGCGACGATGCGCGGCTGGTTTTGCCCCATCCCCGCCACAGGAATTTTCAGCGGGTTAACGGCCGCGCGATGTCAGGCATTTGAATTAACCTTGTCTTAAAACCCGACGTTAATGGTTAGCAATTTAAGAATAACGGAACGAAAGGGTTCCGTTATGCGTGGCGTATCTGCCGTTGTTTTTCTGATGCTCGTCCTGGCCGGCTGCGCCACCGCACCGTCGCAGGTCACCAATGCCTGTGCGATTTTCGAGCAGCGGAACGGCATCTTCAACAACTGGCGGCGTGATGCCAAGGCGGCCGAGCGCGAATTCGGCGTGCCCGTGCCGGTCATGATGGCGACGATCTACACCGAATCCGCCTTCCGCCCCTATGCACGGCCGCCGCGCACCAAACTCTTGGGCTTCATTCCCTGGAAACGCCAGTCGAGCGCCTATGGTTATGCACAGGCGCTGGACGGCACATGGAGCGTTTACCAGCGCGAAACCGGCCGCTGGTCGGCAAGCCGCACCGATTTCACCGATGCCATCCATTTCGTCGGCTGGTATCACGCCAAGAGCCGGCGCGAAAACGGCATTGCGCTGAACGACCCCTATAATCTCTACCTCGCTTATTATTCCGGCCATGCCGGTTATGCGAAGGGCAGCTGGCGCAACAATTCCGCGGTCCAAAAGGCCGCCCGCCGCTCCGCCAACATGGCGATGCGTTACGAGGCGCAGTTGCAGCAATGCGGATATCGCTGAGGCGAGACTAGACAAGTTCACTTGAGAACAAGGGACGGAGTAGCAACCACCTCCGTCATCCTCGGGCTTGACCCGAGGATCCATGGTCACGCCGGGCGGTGGATCCTCGGGTCAAGCCCGAGGATGACGTTTTGTCGGGAGCGGCATGGTGCCGGAATGGTCGCGCCAGACGGAGAACGCCTGTGCAGCCACACGCCTATTCCCCATAAGCCGCCAGAAAACCCCTGACCGCATCGATCTCGCCGGCGCGGATTTCATGCCCGCCCGGATGCCATACGGTTTCCACCGTGCCGCCCTGTGCCTTGAGGCTCTGTTCCAGCGCCTTCGTCAGCGGCACCGGGCAGATAGGATCGCGCTCGCCGGCCGTAATCAGCACCCGGCGCGAGGCCTTGGCGGGAGAAATCTTCGGCTCGAACGGGATGAGCGGATGCATCAGCACCGCCGCATCGAAAAGTCCGGGTTCTTCGATCAGCACATTGGCGAGAATATTCGCACCATTGGAAAAACCGAGGCCGATGACCGGACCCGCCTGGTAATGCTCCCGGTTCGCCTTGATGAAATCCGCCATCTTGACGGTCGCCCGTTGAAGGTCGGCCATGTCGTAGACGCCCTCTCCCGTGCGCCGGAAAAACCGCGCCGCACCGTGTTCGGAGACATCGCCGACGGGTGAGAGAATGGTCGCCTCAGGCAGCAGGCGCGAGCCGAAATCGAAGAACTGGTTTTCATCGCCGCCGGTGCCGTGCAGCAAAACGAAAAGTGGAGCATCCGCAGTGCCGGCGCGGGATTTGTGGAAATAACTATCCTTGGTCATGGGAGTATCCTTTCTGGAAGGAAGAAGGTTCAACGATACACGCGGCTTCTTCAGCCAAGCGGAGCAATCATGGGGAGCGAGCGGCTGCCGCCTGTTTCTTCTCCCGGCCGGGGAGAAGTCCGCAGCAGCGGGATGAGGGGGCAAGGGCGGTGAGATACGGCAACGGTGCCCCCTCATCCGACCCTTCGGGCCACCTTCTCCCCGGCGGGGAGAAGAAACGGGCGGCCAAGTCCCTGACAATTAAACCGTCTTTTCATCCCCAAGCGGTTCCAGCTGCTCTTCCAGCACGGAGCGCAGATGCGCGTGCTGGGTCGGCAGTTTCAGCGTCTCGCCGAGATGGGCGGTGTCCTCGTCGCGGTCGAAACCGGGTTCGTTGGTGGCCACTTCGAACAGCACACCGCCTGGCGTGCGGAAATAGATCGCCCAGAAATAATCGCGGTCGATCACCGGCGTCACCTGATAACCGGTATCCATCAGCGCCTTGCGCACCTCCAGCTGCTTTTCACGGTTTTCGACCGCAAAGGCGATGTGGTGCACAGACCCCGCACCCAGCCGCGCGCCAGAAATATTCGGCATGGTCTCGATGTCGATGAAGTCGGCGCCGTTGCCGCCGGGAATGCCGAGGCGCAGTACGCCATCCTGACGATCCACTTCCTGATAGCCCATGAATTTCAAAAGCTCGGCCGTCGCACCTTCATCGCGAAGGCGCAGCGACGCACCCTGAAAACCATGGATCGCCTGATCCGCGCCGACACCGTTGCCGATCCATTGCGCACGGTTGTCGTCCCTGACCTCGACCAGCGCGAAACCGTCGCCATCGGGACCTGCGAAATGCAGGCGCTTGTTGCCGAAGGCTTCATCACCCTTCAGGCCGTCCACGCCGGCCTTCGAAAGACGATCCTGCCAGTAGCCGAGCGATCCTTCCGGGACGGAAAACAGCGTCGTGCCCACCTCACCGGTGCCGGGACGGCCACGGGCGATGTGCGGGAACGGAAAGTAGGTCATGACCGAGCCGGGCGTGCCGACCTCATCGCCATAATAGAGATGATAGACGTCAGGCGCGTCGAAATTGACCGTCTTCTTCACCCGGCGCAGGCCGAGCGTATCGGTGAAAAAATTGTTGTTCTGGCGCGCGCTCGCCGCCATGGACGTGACGTGGTGCAGGCCCTTGATCTGGTTGAGCATGATAAACCCCTTTTGCCTGGCGGGCCTCACGGTTGGGGCCTGCCCTGTTCATGGGGTAAAGATGGGGTAAGAGCGCTCTTGCGCATAGAGTGGGCAACGGGAACGGATTGTTCCCGAATGATGAACGATAAATTCGACTGTTCAACGAGCCCGATAAGGCAGCCTCAATGATCGTCGGCAGCGCCCAAAGTCCAGTAACCGACGGCGCGCAGCGATGCTTTCGGGAAAGCTATCTCGTCGGTGAGGAAGGATTTTGCCGCCCTCGCCTCGGATTTTTCGCAGGCGACAAAGACATGCAGACCGTCATGATCCGCGCTCCAGCCATGGTCGCGCAGCGCCTTTTCGATGAGGCCGGCGGTGCCGGCGGGCTTGCCGCGGCGATAAAGCCATGTCCACTCGACATTTGCCGCGCAGACGATCTCCTGCCGCTCGGCTTCGTCATCGATTTCGGCATAGACGCTGAGCTTTTTCCCGGCCGGCATTTCGGCCGCCATGCGCAGCATCACCGGCAGCGCCGTTTCGTCACCGGCAAAGACATAACGCTCGGCTTCCGGGCAAACACCGCTCGGGCCGATAATGCCGAGAACATCGCCGGGCTTCGCCGTCGCGCCGAAGGTCGCGCCCGGCATGTTCTCACCCTCATGCATGACGAAGTCGATATCGACTTCACCGCGCGCGATATCCCCGGAACGAATGGTGTAAACACGCCGTGTGAGAAGATCGTCGCCCGCCGGCCAGACGATCGCCCCGGTGGGCGCAAGATAAGGCCAGACCGGCGCACGGGCCTGATCCGGCACCAGAAGCAGGCGCACATGCATGCCGCCGGTCAGCAGCTTTTCGATGCCGCTTTCGACGGAAACCACCAGCCGGCGCATATGCGGCGTCAGATTATAGGCGCGGGCAACCTTGCCGACGAAAAGATTGGGCAGTTCACGCTGCTCGGCGCCATGGCCGCTCCAGCGGAAATCCAGCCCCGTCTCGCCGGAGAATTCGACGATATGCTCGGCCACCATCGCCTTTACCGACATCAATATATGTTCGGAAATGCAGCTGACCCTTGCGGCGAAACGGCCGCTCTCGGCGCTGAAGCTGCCATGGCCATATTCGGTCTTGAACCGCACCGTCGCACCTTCGCGTTCCATCTCCATATGCTCGGAAAAATGATCCTCGAAAGCATCGACGATCGACAGCGGATCGGACAGCGAGACGGAGGTTTCGGCAGACAGGAGAGACACGGGCATAATCCTTCACTTCATAGTCCGGTTATCTTTAATCCCGACAACCGCGAAGCGTAAAGGTATTTTATGAGTGTCTAGAGAAGGTTTTTGTCGCTTCCCACCGTTTCCGGCAATTGCCAGTCGATCGGCTGGCGGCCATGGGAGAGGAGAAAGGCGTTTGCCTTGGAAAAATGGCCATTGCCGAAAAAGCCATTATGGGCCGAAAGCGGAGACGGATGCGGCGAGCGCAGCACGAGGTGCTTGCGCTGGTCCACGAAGGCCGCCTTCTTCTGGGCATAGGAGCCCCAGAGCAGAAAGACGACAGGGTCGCATTCATCGTTGACGGCGCGGATGACGGCGTCGGTGAATTTTTCCCAGCCCTGCCCCTGATGCGAGGCGGCGCGGGCCTCTTCCACCGTCAGCACGCTGTTGAGCAAAAGCACGCCCTGTTTCGCCCAGCTTTCCAGAAAGCCGTGACCGACCGGGCGAATGCCGAGATCGTTCTGCAATTCCTTGTAGATATTGACGAGCGAGGGCGGAATGCGCACGCCGGGCTGGACCGAAAAGCACAGCCCATGCGCTTGGCCGAGCCCGTGATAGGGGTCCTGGCCTAAAATGACGACCTTGACCTCATCGAGAGGCGTGAGATCCAGCGCCCGGAAATAGTCCGCGCCCTTCGGGAAGATGCGCTTGCCGGCGGTCTTTTCGGCAAGCAGGAACTCCTTCAGCTTGAGCATATAGGGGCTGGCGAATTCACCGGAAAGAACGCGCTTCCAGCTATCCTCGAGTTTCACGCCTGCCTCTGCCATGCCTGTCTCCATCCGAGCTTATTTGAACCGGTTGCCGCGCTGCAGCACTTCGATCTTGTAACCGTCCGGATCGCAGATGAAAAAGTATTTCGCGAAGGGCTGGCCCTTATAATCGGCTTCGATGATCTTGCCCGGAGAAAGCCCCATGTCGATGAAACGTTGGTGTTCGGCGTCCACATCGGCAACGCTGACGGCAAGGTGGCCGTAACCGTCGCCCAGCGCATAGGGCACTTCGCGGCCGCGATTGACGGTCAGTTCCAGTTCGAAATCACCCTCGGCATTGCTGAGATAGATCAACGTGAAATTCTCGAACTCGGCGCGTTCCGCGATCTCAAGGTCGAAAGCCTGCCTGTAAAATTCCACCGAACGCTTTTCGTCCAGCACCCGGACCATCGAGTGGATCAGCTTGGCCATGGTGTTTTCCTTCTTCTTCCTGTTGACGGCCCGGTTATGCTCCGTGCATCGCGGCCCAAGGGAATAAGGATTGAGCGTCACGCTTTCAACCCTAAAGGCGGTCTGCGACAGGACCTAGCGGCCAGATCACGGCAAATGTGATAGCGGAAACCCCTGATTTTTTGTGGTGTGGCCGGGGCATGCGGCAACGGGACCGCATGGTTTTGAGCCCGCCGCTCTATCCTGAGTGACGAACTCATGATACCGGCTAGGCATGCGCCTTTTATACCTCTGTCTTGGCTGGGTGATGGTCGCGACCGGCATTGTCGGCGCGTTTCTTCCCGTTTTGCCCACCACGCCGTTCCTGCTTCTGGCGCTCTGGTGTTTTTCCCGCTCCTCGCCAAAACTCGAAGCGTGGCTTCTGGCCCACCCCCGATTCGGCCCTTCGCTGCGGCGCTGGCGTGAACGCGGCGCAATTGCCCGCAATGCCAAGGTCGCAGCACTTTCTGCCATGTCCGTCAGTTACGCCGCCTTCTGGTTTCTCAGCGAGCCGCCGCCGCTGCGGGCGACAATCGTCGCCGTCGTCATGCTGGGTTCCGCGCTCTTCATCGCCACCCGTCCGGAAAGCTGAAGCGAAGGACAGGCCCTTAACGGTGGCGCGACTGCGGCAGCACGTAAGGAATATGCCGCGCCGGCAACCGGCCGACGACACCGCCGATGCCATAGACACGCGCAATCGTCTCGTCGCTGATCGTTTCCAGCGAGGGGCCGCTCGCCGTCACGCGGCCGCCATGCATGACGATGAGTTGATCGGCAAATTCCGCCGCAAGATTGAGGTCGTGCAGAATGGCGAGCACCAGCCCGCCGCCGCTTGCAAAGTCACGCGCCGTTTCCAGCACGGCGATCTGGTGGCCGATATCGAGACTTGCGGTGGGCTCGTCGAGAAAGAGCGCCCGCGCCTCGCCGTTTTCCATCGGGTTCGGCACCTGTGCCAGCGCCCGGGCAAACTGCACCCGCTGCTGCTCGCCGCCGGAGAGCAGGTTGTAGGACCGCTGCTCAAAACCGCGCAGCCCGGCCTTGGCGAGCGCCCGGCGGGCCTGTTCCTCCGGCGTACGAGCCCCCTGTGCAACCGCTCCCATGCGCACGATTTCGAGCGCCGTGAAAGGAAACGCCAGCTGGGTGCTCTGCGGCAGTACGGCCCTGAGACGGGCAAGCTGGAGCGGTGTGAAGGCCGGCAGATCGACATCGTTATAGGTCACCGACCCGGCCTCAGGGCGCATCTCGCCCGAGAGAACCTTCATCAGCGTGGATTTGCCAGCACCGTTGGGGCCGATGATGACATTGACCTTGCCGGGCTTCAGATCGACGCTGACCGCATCGAGAAGCCTGCGGCCGGAGCGGATGAGGGTGATGTTTTCAGCCCGGATCATGACATGTTCCGCATGGAAAACCCGCCGCGTCCCAAGAGCAGGAACAGGAAGACCGGCGCGCCGATGAGCGCCGTGACGACGCCGATGGGCAGTTCCGCCGGTGACGCAACGGTGCGGGCGAAACTATCGGCCAGAAGCAGAAGTGCCGCCCCGCCAAGTGCGGAGGCCGGCAGCAGGAAGCGGTGCGACGGACCGATGGCGAGGCGAAGCAGATGCGGCACGACGATACCGACAAAACCGATGGAACCGGCCGCCGCCACGCTTGCGCCGCAGGCGGCGGCAACGGCGAGAATGACGATCCGTTTCAGCCGCTGCACCGGAATGCCCATGTGGAAGGCGGCGGCATCGCCGAGAATGAGCGCATCGAGCCCGCGCGCAACGAAGGGAATGATGGCGAGAACGACAATGATGAATGGCAGGGTGGCGAGCACCTTGGCGGGCGTGGCCCCGCCGAGCGACCCGAGCGACCAGAAGGTGATGTCGCGCAGCGCCCGGTCATCCGCCACGAAGATCATCAGCCCGGTCAGCGCGCCGCTGATCGCCGCAACCGCAATGCCGGCGAGAATGAGCGTGGTGGTGGAGGTCGCGCCGTCCTTGGTGGCGATCAGGTAAAGCACCCAAGTATTCAACAGCCCGCCGAAAAACGCCATGAGCGGCAGGAAATGCGGGCCGAAAAACACGGCAACCGTGGCGAGCGCGCCTTCCCCCAGCGAAATCGCCGCAACCGCAAACAGCGCCGCACCCGAGGTGACGCCGACAATGCCGGGATCGGCCAGCGGATTGCGGAACAGGCCCTGCATCATCGCCCCCGAAACGGCAAGTCCCGCGCCGATCAACATGCCGAGCGCCGTACGCGGCAGGCGCACCGCCTCGAGAATGACCCTGTCGCGCGCATCGAGTTGATCCGCGCCGCCCGTGAAATAAGCCCAGAGTTCGGACATGCCGACACCCGTGGGTCCGCTGACCAGCGACACGCCACAGGCAAACAGCAGGATGCCGACGAGCACGGCAAGGGTGACGACCCCCTGGCGGGATCTGTCGCCCGCAACCCTGCCTTCAGCGGAACTCAAGGCGGCAAGGCTCACGGCTTCACCACGTCGGGATAGAGCTTAGCAGCCAGCTCGCGGCCCGCAGCGGGCGTGCGCGGGCCAAAACCGATGAGATAAAGCCCATCCATGCTGATGAGCGCCTTGCTTGCGGCGGCAGGCGTGGACTGGAAGGCCGGCAACGCGAAAATCTCTTCTGCCTTGGCGGCATGGTCGCCGCGCGCCATGGTCAGCACCACATCGGGTGCTGCGGCAATGACCGCCTCGTCCGTCAGTGGTTTATAACCCGTGATCTCCTGCGCCGCATTGATGCCGCCTGCCATTTCGATGATCGCCGCCGCTTCAGTATCCTTGCCCGCCGCCATGATGCGGCCGCCAGCCGTGGAAAGCACGAAGAGAACGCGCTTTTTGCCCTTTTCCGGCACAGCCGAAACATCTTTGGCGAGCGCATCGAGCCCGGCTTTGGTCTCGGCTGCCAGTGCCTTCGCCCTGTCCGACAGCCCCACGGCCGCGCCGACATCCTCGATCTTTTTGGGGATGGCATTACCGCTCGGCGGCGTATCGACGGTGACGAAAGGCACGGCGCTTGCCTTCAGGATGGCGATGACATCGGCCGGGCCGGAACCGTCTTCAGAGAGGATGAGATCGGGCTTCTGCGACAGGATGCCCTCCGAAGAAAGCGCCCGCATGTAACCGATGTCAGGCTTGGTCAAGGCGTCAGCCGGGTAGCTGCTGGTGCTGTCACGCGCCACGATACGGTCCTGCGCACCCAGCGCATAAAGGATTTCCGTCACCGTGCCGCCCACCGCAACGATGCGCTTCGCCTCCGGATTACCTTTGTCCGAAGCCATGGCAGCCGGCGCTGCAAAGGCGATTGCGACGGGCACGAGGGCGGCGAAAACGAAGGAACGAAGGCGGGAATTCAACATGGCGCTATCCTGAAATACGACCCGGCACGGCTTTGCCCGCGTCACTTAATCTTGAGTTCTTTGCACATGTTTATGGACGGCGCAATCGATAAGTGGAGTATTTTTGTTTGCTTTGTCGTGACCCCCTTCCCAACCTCCCCTCGGCTGGATATCCTGACTCAAACTGGAAACTTAAAGGGAGACTTTCATGTTTATCGCAATGAACCGCTTTCGCGTGGTGCCGGGTTATGAGGAAACCTTCGAATCCATCTGGCGCGAGCGCAAATCGCACCTCAGCGAATTGCCGGGCTATATCGAATTTCACATGCTGAAAGGCCCGAAGGCGGACGACCACACGCTTTATGCCTCGCACACCGTCTGGGCCACCAAGGACGATTTCCTTGCCTGGACGAAATCCGAACAGTTCCGCGCCGCCCATGCCAAGGCCGGCGAAAACCGTGGCAAGGTTGAATATCTTTCCGGCCCGCATTTCGAAGGTTTCGACGTCATCATCCATGAAGACAAGAATGGCGAACGCCGTTCGATTGCGGCCTGAGGCCGCCCGATGAGCATTGCAGCCCAAAAGACCGACGACGAGAGGCGGGCCCGCGCCGCCGCTGCACTCGCCGAAAAGCCTGACGGCGTCGTGGAGGCCATCGCCGCCAAGGCCGAGGTGACGCCAGCCGAAATTCTGGCGATCCTGCCGCAAGGCGCCGCCGTTTCCGCTGCCGCCGACCGGTTCGACACGATCTGGAACGAGATGCGCGGCTGGGGTGAGGTCCTGATGATCGTGCAAACCGGCGACATCGTGTTCGAAGTGCCGGGCCACCTGCCGGAAGGCAACGAAAGCCACGGCTGGTTCAACATCCATGGGGACAGCCCCATCGGCGGTCACATCAAGAAGGACAATTGTGCCGGCATCACCTTCGTCGATCGCGGCTTCCATGGCCGCCGCTCCTGTTCCGTCTGGTTCATGAACGCCGCCGGCAGCGCCATGTTCAAGATTTTTGTCCGCCGTGACGAGAACAAGGAGTTGCGCCCGGAGCAGCTGGCGAGGTTCGAAGCGCTGCGGGACGGTTTCCGCGGCTGAGACCCTGGGAGGAGAGGCTGCCCCGCCTCTCCCAGCCTCCTGTGACAAGCACTGGATGAGGGGAATTCCAGCATTCGCCATTCTCCACGCTTACTGCGACCGCAAGGCCTCGTTCCAGCGCTCGATCAGGCGGCTGCGCTTGACCTGATCCAGATAGACCATCAGGCCAGGGCTGACCGGGACCGGGCGCAGTTGCGCGCCGTGGATGGCCTGCATGGTGTTGGCGGTGTTTTCGCCCGCCACTTCCGGGCTGACGGCGGGGATCTGCAACTGCCGGGCCATGATCGTCTGACCTTCCTTCGACATGAAGAATTCCAGATAACGGCGGCCGAGCGCCGGGTTGGCGGCGGCTTCCGGCACGAGCCCGATGCGTGACATGACTACGGTATAGTCTTTCGGCAGCACGATGCCGACATCCGGGTGGCGCGAGGCCCAGTCCGCCGCATAGGAGCCGAGAATGTTGTAACCCATCACGAAGCGACCGTCCGAGACACGCTCCAGAATGGCGGACGAGGTGGAATAGACCTTCACGCCCGCCGCGCCCATGGCCTTGATGACGCTCCATATATCGCCGAACTGCTCCTGGTCGCGCGACATGAAGAGGAAGCCGACGCCGGAGCGCTCGATGTCGTAAGTCGCGATACGGCCATGCACTTCTTTCGCATGGCGTTCGAGATAGTCGACGAATTCGGCGCGGGTTGCAGGCGGTTTTTCGGTGGTGAAGCTCGGCTTGTGATAAACGAAAACCGCCGGCTCGAAGGTTAGCGCGTAAGCGGTGTTGCGCCAGTTCGCCCAGGCGGGCCAGCGGGCGCTCATGGCCAGATCCGAGCGCTGGGCGTAACCGTCATTGCTCAGCTTCACCTGCAAATCCATGGCGGAGGAGAAGGCGAAATCGGCGGTCTTTTTCCCCGCATCGGTTTCTTTCACGATGCGGTCGTAAATCTCGCCGGTCAGCATATCCTCGTAATGGACGGCGATATCGGGATTGGCCTTCTGGAAACCCTCGATCATCGGCGTCGCCAACGGCTCGTCCAGCGAGGAATAGACGACCAGCGTTTCGGCATCCGCCTTGCCTGACGGCGCCGGAAAGATGGCGACCTGGGCAAGCGCCGGCGAGGCCATGCAAAGACAGAGGCAGAGAAGAAGGCGGATACGCATGAAAAGATCATGCCGCAGGCGGCGGCCATTCACAAGCGCTGAGGGTCTGGTTAAACTCGGCAATGCTGTGGGAGGAAAATTTGCGCATTTTACTGGTCGAGGACAATCAGGTGCTGTCGGAGGGGTTGTCGGCGCTTCTGCGCGGCAGCGGTTATGCCGTGGATGTGGTATCCGACGGCGCTTCCGCCGATGCGGCGATTGCGGCGGAAAGTTTCGATCTCGTCATTCTCGATCTCAACCTGCCGGAAATGGACGGCATTGAGGTGCTGCGCTCCATGCGTTCACGTCAGGACAAGGCGGCGGTGCTGATTCTGACGGCGCGCGGCACGCCGGAGGAAAAGGTCAAGGGGCTCGATCTCGGCGCCGACGACTACATGATCAAGCCTTTCGACATCACCGAATTCGAGGCGCGGGTGCGGGTGCTCCTGCGCCGCAACGCCGGGCTGCGCTCCTCGGCGCTGAGTTTCGGCAAGGTGCTGTTCGATCTCAATTCCCGCACCTTTTCGGCCGATGGGCGCCCGCTCGATATTCCGGCGCGCGAGGTGGCGCTGCTTGAAGTGCTGTTCATGCGGGCCGGCAAGGTCGTCGCCAAGGAGGCCATCGTGCAGTCGCTGACCGGCTTCGACGACGATATTTCCGCCAATGCCATCGAGCAATATGTCAGTCGCCTGCGCAAGCGGCTCGCCCCCCACGGGCTGACGGTGAAGACGGCGCGCGGCATCGGCTATTATCTGGAAAAGCTGCCGGAGATGGCTGAATGAGACAGGCCGGCTATTCGCTCAGGCGGCGACTTTTAGGCTGGCTTCTTATTTCAACCGCCATCATCGGTTGCGTGGCGCTCACCGATACCTGGCGCGAGGCGGTGAATACCGCCAATGTCGTTTCCGACCGCGTGCTTTCCGGTTCCGCACTTGCCATCGCCGAGCGGGTGGTTGTGGCCGAGGACGGCTCGCTGGAAGTGGACATTCCCTATGTCGCGCTGGAAATGCTGACATCGGCCGCGCAGGACCGGGTATTTTACCGTGTCGACGGGCCGAACGGGCAATTCCTCACCGGTTACCAGAACCTGCCGACGGTGGAGAACAAAAATGGCGATACGCCCGCCTATCGCGATGCGGTGTTCCGCGATGAGCCGATCCGCGTCGCCGCCATCAGACGGTTTGCGTCCACCGGCATCAATTCCGTGCCCTTTTCCGTCACGGTTGCCGAAACCACCATTGCCCGCAGCCAGCTTGCGCAGGCGATCATCCTGCGATCTGCGCTGCGCCTGCTTTTGATGATCGTGGGGGCGGCGATCATCGTCTGGATCGCGGTGACGATTTCGCTCAGGCCGCTTTACCGGCTCAGCGAAGCCATTGCCGAGCGCAGCCCGAACGACCTGCACCCCATTCGTCAATCCGTGCCGGTGGAGGTGGAAAACCTGGTGGAAACGGTCAATTCCTTCATGGTGCGGCTGCAATCGGCGCTCGATGCGCTCCGGCATTTCACCGGCAATGCCAGCCACCAGCTGCGCACGCCGCTTGCCATCATCAGCACCCAGCTCGCGCTTTCCGCCCGCGCTGCAAGCCTTGAGGAGGCGCAGGCGGCGGCGCTGAAGGGCGGGGCATCGGTGGCCCATGCCGAACATATCCTCGCCCAGCTGCTGCGCATGGCCAATATCGACGCCGCCGGCTCCAGTGAGAAACACGATTTTTCCGCGATCGACCTCGTGGCTGTGGCGCAGAACGTGACGGCCGATTTCGTGCCGCGCGCCGCAGAGGCGGGTATCGATCTCGGTTTCGAAGGCGAAGGCGAGGCGACAATTCTGGCTGAGCCTCTGCTCATCGGCGAGCTGATCGGTAATCTTGTGTCCAACGCCATCAATTATGCCGGACGCGGCGCGGAAGTCACCGTGCGGGTCGGCAGGCAAACGGGCGCCGTCTGGCTGGAAGTGGAAGATAACGGCCCCGGCATCCCACACGAAAAGCGCGCCATGGTGCGCCAGCGTTTTGCACGCGGCGAAGCCAACGCCGCCCCCGGCGCCGGTCTCGGCCTCGCCATCATCGAGGAGATTGCCGGGCTGTTCGGCGGGCGGCTTACGCTGGAGGATGGCACGGACGGGCGTGGGCTGAGGGCGCGGGTGGTGTTTGGTGGTCCGGAAAGAGCGGCGTAGCAGGGCGGCTTGTCAGGCAGCCGTTATCACCCCATCCGCTCGGAAGCATAACTTCCCGGGCTTGGCGGGAAGACGACCGTGCGGTTGCCGTTGATGAAGGTGCGGTGGTGGATATGGGCGTGGATGGCGCGGGCCAGCACCTGGCTTTCGACATCGCGACCAAGCGAGACATAATCGTCGGCCGATTGCGCGTGGGTGATGCGCACCGTGTCCTGCTCGATGATCGGGCCTTCGTCGAGATCGGCGGTGACGTAATGGGCCGTGGCGCCAATCAGCTTCACGCCGCGCTCATAGGCCTGCTTGTAAGGGTTGGCGCCCTTGAAGCTCGGCAGGAAGGAGTGGTGGATGTTGATGATTTTGCCAGACATCTTCCGGCACAGGTCATCCGAGAGCACCTGCATGTAACGCGCCAATACCACCAGTTCGGTTCCGCTGGTCTCGATCAGCTCCATCAGCTGCGCTTCGGCCTTTGGTTTATTCTCCTTCGTCACCTTGATGTGGTGGAAGGGAATGTCGTGGTTGACGACGACCTTCTGATAATCGAAGTGGTTGGAGACGACGCCGACGATATCGATAGGCAGCGCGCCGATCTTCCAGCGGTAGAGCAGGTCGTTGAGGCAATGGCCGAAACGCGACACCATCAGCATCGCTTTCATGCGCTGGCCGTCCGGGTAGATATCCGCATCCATGCCAAACTTTTTCGCCACCGCCTGGAAGCCTTCGGTAATGGCCTCAAGCGAGGCGCCCTCTTCGGAGATGAAGGAGACGCGCATGAAGAACTTGCCGGTCTCGAGGTCGTCGAACTGCGAACTATCGACGATGTTACAGCCTTTTTCCGCCAGATAACCGGAAATCGCGGCCACAATGCCACGGGTCGATTTGCAGGCTACGGTCAGAACATAGGATGTCATTCGTTTTCCCTCACAGACTTGGCGTCGGCATCAGCCGGCACAGTTCAGCGCGTTCCATAGCGCAGCTCTGCGGCGGTGCAAAGTGTCGAGACGAACGCAGCCAAAGTCATAGGGCGGGAAAGGGCAGCGCGCCGTGCCGGAAGCGACATGGAATGTTCCATGGCCAGCACAGTTGGGCCAGCACAGTTTGGGCCAGCACGGCGACGCAGCGTGTTTCGGCAGGTTGTCGGCCTCAGGCGCGGCGCAGACGCATCGCCGTACGGCCGCGGCCGTCGATCAGTTCCAGCGTACCGCGACGCGGCTCCAGCCTAAAGGAGCGGGCCTGTTCCAGGGTTTCGATGAACTGCCGTTCCTGGCGCATGATGTCCGGGGCGCAGGCCATCTGGGTGGAAATCATCCGGCCGAAATCGACACGGTTGCGGCGGATTTTCACCTCGCCGCCGATGCCGTTGCAGCCGGCATTGCCCGAAACGCGGCCCTCGCGGGTAATTTCCAGCGTCGCCTGACGGCGGCCGCGAACCCGTTCGCCGCGGATCTCCTGCACCAGCCAGCGCCCGTCGATGCTGGCTTCCGGCTCGGGTCTGCCGGGACCAGCGCCCACACGCTCCAGCACGAGGTCGGTATCGTCGCGACCGCCGGTCAGCACGGAGTAACGCTGCGTGGTGGTGAAGAGCAGCCGGTCGCGGTCGCGGATTTCGGCGCTCAGCGCATAGGAACGGCGGCCCCTGATGTCGCGGTCGTCATAACGCAGCACGAAGGGCACGGGCACCTGACCGCGCGGGCGGATTGTGGTTTCGGCAATTGTCTGCGACGGCGCATCCGCCAGCGAAACATCGATCAGGCGCACGGTGACGGTCGCGCCCGGCGGTAGCGCGATGCGCTCGCGATAGGAGACGCTGCCGCGCAGGCTTGCCGGTGCGGCAGCCGCGCCGCCCGCTGCAAAAAGCGGGGCGAGAGCCAGGAGACCGGCGAAACTGCGGCGCGAAAGAAGAGGTTGGCGGTCGGTCATGGTGCTTGCTCCGTGCTGGTGCCGTTTGAATTTGAACAGATGATAGAAAACGGCACTGAACGGGCGATGAACCGTGGATATTTCAGTCATGTGCAGAGGGCGAGATCAGCCCGGATGGTGGCGGGCGCGATTGTGAGAGTTGTGTCCGGCGCGTCCCCATAGCCTCATCCCTGTGCTTGTCGCAGGAATGAGGGCGGAACAAGCATCGAAAGCACAAAGCAAAGCCATCCCACGCGCCACAGTAGACGTCCGATACAAATTAATAGAGAGTAAATGCGCAAGGACTTGCGTAGCGTCAGTTAGATGACAGCTTTTTGTGATGCTCTGCAATCCTTCTTCATTCCGTGGAGGCGGAAGAAGATGCGGGAGGAAATTCAGGACGGTTGCCAGGTCACCACGCTGAGCATTCAGCGCTGGCGCACGCGTGTCTAAAAAGCCCCCCGCATAAACGAAAAACGACGCCCAAAAAGGGCATCCTGAGGAGGGTTTTCAAGTGAAGCATTTTCTTATCGGCACATTTCTGGCGGGCGTGATCGCCCTTCCGGCAGCGGCAGCGGATTACACCATCATCGCGCCGGCCAACCCCGGCGGCGGCTGGGACCAGACCGCGCGCTCCATGCAGACCGTGCTGCAGGAAGAAGGCATTTCCAAGAGCGTGCAGGTGCAGAACGTACCGGGCGCCGGCGGCACCATCGGTCTCGCGCAGTTCGCCAGCCAGCAAAAGGGCAATCCTAACGCCCTCATCGTCGGCGGTTACGTGATGGTCGGCGCTATCCTCACCAACAACGCGCCCGTCACCCTCAAGGAAGTGACGCCGATCGCGCGTCTGACCGGTGAATATGAAGCCATCGTCGTTCCGGCGTCCTCACCGCTGAAGACCATTGGCGACCTCGTCGACCAGCTCAAGAAGGATCCCGGCAGCGTGTCCTGGGGCGGCGGCTCCGCCGGCGGCACCGACCATATCGCCGTTGGCCTGATCGCCAAGGCGGCCGGTGTCGATCCGACCAAGATCAACTACATCGCCTATTCCGGCGGCGGCGAAGCGCTTGCCTCGATCCTCGGCTCGCAGGTGACGGCCGGCGTTTCCGGCTACGGCGAATTCGAAGGCCAGATCAAGGCCGGCACGCTGCGGCTGCTCGCGGTCACCAGCGAAAACCGTCTGGACGGCGTGGACGCGCCGACGCTGAAGGAAAGCGGCCTCGACGTCGTCGTGCAGAACTGGCGCATGGTCGCGGCTCCTGCCGGCCTTTCCGCCGATCAGGAAAAGGCGGTGAATGCCGACATCGAGAAACTGGCAAAATCCGAAAAATGGCAGGAAACCCTGAAGACCAAGGGCTGGATGGACACCTATCTCGCTGGTGACGCCTTCAAGGAACAGCTCGCCAAGGATACCGCCGCCACCGAAACCATTCTCAAAGACATCGGACTGGTAAAATGAGCCAGGGTTCCAACCCTTCGCAGCATCAAAAGCGCCGCCCTGACTGGGCGGCGCTGGCGATCGCCGTCTTCCTCGTCATCATCGCCTGCGTGATCTTCTGGGACAGCGCCCGTCTTGCAAGTGTCACCGGTTATTCGCCGGTCGGCCCGGCGACGGTGCCTTACGCCATCGGCTTCTGTCTTGTCGGCCTGGCGCTGTGGACAGCCATCGAGGCCTGGCGCGGTGATTTCCCCGCGCGCGACAAACAGGAAATCGCCCCGGTTATCTGGGTCGTCGCTGGCCTTGCCGCGCAGATGTTGCTGCTCAACGTCGCGGGGTTCTCCATTGCCACCGGCCTGCTTTTTGCCTTTACGGCGCGTGCCTTCGGCAAACGCAAGCTCTGGTATTCGATCCCCATCGGCATCGCGCTCAGCTTCTTCATCTGGTTCATCTTCGCGCGGCTGCTGCAGCTTTCGCTGCCTGCCGGGCCTCTGGAGCGGCTGTTCTTCTGACAGCCATTCCGACCAAAATTCGAGATCACGGGAACAGCCGGCGCGCAATGACGCAAAAGCCAGCCGTTCCGCCCGCTCATTTGCTCGACTTGGGGGACATCTGCCCATGAGTACCTTTGAATTCCTGCTGCACGGTCTTGAGGTTGCCGCCCAACCCATGAACCTGCTCTATGCGCTGATCGGCGTCACGCTCGGCACCGCCGTCGGCGTTCTGCCCGGCATCGGCCCTGCGCTGACCGTGGCGTTGCTTCTGCCCGTTACCTATAGGCTCGATCCCGCCGGTTCGCTCATCATGTTCGCCGGCATCTATTACGGCGGCATGTATGGCGGCTCGACCACCTCGATCCTGCTCAACACACCGGGCGAGAGCGCCTCGATCGTGACCGCGCTCGAAGGCAACAAGATGGCCCGCAAGGGCAGAGGCGGTCCGGCGCTGGCCACCGCCGCCATCGGTTCCTTCGTCGCCGGCCTCATCGCCACCATCGCGCTCGCCTTTATCGCGCCCTATATCGTCAAGCTGGCGCTGGTCTTCGGCCCGCGTGAATATTTTGCGCTGATGGTGCTCGCCTTCGTCACCGTTTCTTCCGCTTTCGGAGATTCGGCGCTACGCGGCCTCACCTCGCTATTCATCGGCTTTGCCCTTGCCATCGTCGGTATCGACCAGCTGACCGGCCAGACCCGCATGAGCTTTGGCATTCCCGACCTGCTCGACGGCGTCGAAGTGACGACGCTTGCGGTTGCGATGTTCGCTATCGGCGAAACGCTGTTCATCGTGGCCCAAGGCCAGAGCGGCCCCGACAAGGTCGAGGCCGTCAAGGGCTCGGTCTGGATGAGCGCGCAGGACTGGTCGCGCTCCTGGAAAGCCTGGCTGCGCGGCACGCTGATCGGCTTCCCCATCGGCGCCATGCCGGCGGGCGGTGCTGAAATCGGCACTTTCCTCTCCTATGCCACCGAAAAGAAGCTGACCAAATATCCGGAAGAATTCGGTGAAGGCGCCATCGAAGGCGTGGCCGGTCCGGAAGCCGCCAACAATGCGTCCGCCGCCGGCACGCTGGTGCCGCTCTTGACGCTCGGCCTGCCGACCACCGCAACCGCCGCCATCATGCTCGCCGGCTTCCAGCAATATGGCCTGCAGCCCGGTCCGCTGCTGTTCGCCACCAATCCGCAGCTCGTCTGGGGCCTGATCGCCAGCCTGTTCATCGCCAACCTGATGCTGCTGGTTCTGAACCTGCCGCTCGTCGGTCTCTGGGTGAAGCTGCTGACCATCCCGAAGCCATGGCTTTACGCCGGCATCCTGCTGTTTGCGACGCTCGGCACCATCGGCGCCAACCCATCGGTCTTCGAACTCGGCATGCTGCTCGCCTTCGGCATTCTCGGTTACATCATGCGCATCTTCGGTTATCCGATTGCGCCTGCGGTCGTCGGCCTCATCCTTGGCCCGCTTGCCGAACAGCAGCTGCGCCGCGCGCTCGCCATCGGCCAGGGCGACCCGACGGTGCTGTTCACCTCGCCGATCGCCATTGGCCTCTTCATCGTGGCAGCCGCAGCCTTCATCATCCCGCTCATCATGCGTATCCGCGGCCGTGGCGACGTGCTGACGCAGCTTGCCGCCAACGAGGACTGAGAAACCGGAAACCTCTCAAGGCAACTGGCCCCGCATCTCCGGATGCGGGGCCTTTTTTATTCACGCCAACGGGATGTGTCATGCGGACACGCCCATGATAGAATTGCGCCAACCGCAGGAGAAAGACATGCGCACTATTGCGATCATGATGGTTCTGGCGCTTGCCGGCTGCACCACCGCCCCCGATGTCGAGCCCATTCCCGGCAGCATCACCTATGGCGGACAGCCGCGCGCCAAACTCACCAAGTCCCCCATCGGCAGCACGCTCAGCAATGAATTCGTCATGGGCGACGGGCGGCTGGCGATCGAAACCTACCGCGTGCAACCGGATCGGTCCCTGAAACTTGAAAGGCGCGCAATCGTCGGCGACTGGCCGCCGGATTGAGAACGGTGCTTCCGTCATCCTCGGCCTTGTGCCGAGGATCTGCGGCCTGTCGATTTTGTTCAACGTGACTAGATCCTCGGCACAAGGCCGAGGATGACGTCCGGACAGATTGCAGGCCATGCTTTTCCACCCGCACATTTCCCGCTCACCGCAATTCAGAATCGTTCTAAAACATAATTTTGATTTCCGCCGACCTTGCCAATAAAGCTGATCGCCAACATCAAGTTAACCCGGTGGGATCGTTTCCGCCGACTCGGAACATAGTGCAAGGGACATATAAGTGGCCATCAACTTCACCTTCCCCGTTCGGCTGCTGGCGGCAGCGGCCTTCAGCCTCGGCGCAATGACGGCAAATGCCGAAGACATGACGATCAAGCACGCCCAGGGCGAGACCGTGCTGAAAGCGGCCCCGAAGAAAGTTCTGGTTCTCGATATTCCCTCGCTCGACAATCTCGATGCGCTCGGCGTCGATCCAACGGGTGTCGTCGGCTCCAACCTGCCTGTCTATCTGCAGAAATATGCCGACGGAAAATATCTGAAGGTCGGCACGCTGTTTGAGCCCGATTACGAGGCGATCAATGCGGCCGAGGCCGATCTCGTCATCGTCGGCGGCCGTTCGCGGGCGAAATATCCGGACGTTGCGAAGATCACGCCCGCCATCGACATGTCGGTGGATTCCAAGGAATTCATCGGCAGCGTGAAAGCCAACATCACCAAGCTCGGCAATATCTTCGGCAAGCAGGAAGAAGCCAAGAAGCTCGATGCCATGATCGATGAAAAGGTAGCGAGGCTGAAGGAGATCGCACCCAATTCCGGCACGGCGATGATCCTCGTCACCAATGCCGGAAAGGTCGGCGTTTATGGCCCCAGTTCGCGCACCGGCTGGCTGCACACCGAAATCGGCTTCAAGCCGGTCGCGGCCGACATCGACGACCGTTTCGACCGCGGCGACGTCGTCTCCTTCGAATATCTGGCCGAGGTCAATCCCGAATGGCTGTTCGTGATCGACCGCGACGCCGGCATCGGCCGTGCGACCGACCCCGGCAAGGCGGCCGCACAGGTGCTGGACAACGAGCTGGTGCACCAGACCAATGCCTGGAAGAAAAAACAGATCGTTTATCTCGACCCGCAGGCCGCCTATATCGTCAGCAGCGGTTATACGGCGCTCACCACCCTGCTCGACCAGGTCTATAACGCGGTTTCAGGCAAGAAGTCGTAGAAGGCATAGACCATCTTCTCCAAGGCTGCTCCATATGCGACGTCATCCTTGGGCTTGTCCCACTGCTGTCCGGTTTAGATTTTGATTGAGGCCTGAAGCCAGCTGGCAAGGGTAAACATCCCCTCGGCGTCATCCTCGGCCCTGTGCCGAGGATCTAATCACGTCGAATAAAATCAATCGGTTGCAGATCCTCGGGACAAGCCCGAGGATGACGGAGGACAGGTCTGAACCCCTCAACACCCTCAAGGCCGCCTGAACTTTTACCATTTTCGAAACACCATCGACGTGAAATCCTTACCCCTCATATCAGCCCTTCTTCTGGCTCTGACGCTCGCCATCACCAGCCTGTTCGTCGGCGTCAGCAATGTCTCGCTCGCCACGCTCTTCGCACCGGATACGAGCGCGGACGCCCTGCGCGTGCTGCTCGTCAGCCGCATTCCGCGCACGCTGGCGCTGATACTCGCCGGAAGCTCAATGGCGATTGCCGGGCTCATCATGCAGATGCTGGTGCGCAACCGCTTCGTGGAGCCGTCGACGGCGGGCACCACCGAATCCGCCGGCCTCGGCCTGCTCACCGTCACCCTGCTGGCACCGGACACGCCGATCTTCGGCAAGATGCTGGTGGCCGCCGTTTTCGCGCTCGGCGGTACGGCTCTTTTCCTGCGTATCCTGAGGCAGGTGCCTTTGCGCGACGTGCTGCTGGTGCCGCTGATCGGCATCATGCTGGGCGGCGTCATTGCCGCCGTCACCACCTTCTTTGCCTATCGTTTCGATCTCCTGCAATCGCTGGGTGCATGGATGACAGGGGATTTTTCCGGCGTGCTGCGCGGCCGTTACGAACTGCTGTGGGTCGGCTTCCTTTTCGCCATCGCCGCCTATCTCGCCGCCGACCGTTTCACCGTGGCAGGCATGGGCCGCGATTTCACCACCAATCTCGGTCTGAACTACCGCCGCGTCATGGCGCTCGGCCTCACCATCGTGTCGCTGGTGAGCGCTGTCGTCGTCGTCACGGTCGGCATGATCCCCTTTTTAGGCCTGATCGTTCCGAATGTCGTCAGCCTGATGATCGGCGACAATATGCGCCGCTCCGTGCCCTGGGTGGCAACGCTCGGCGCGGTCTTCGTACTTTCCTGCGATATCATCGGCCGCACCGTGCGCGCACCTTACGAAATACCCATCGGAACCGTGGTCGGCGTCATCGGCAGCGCGCTCTTCCTCTATCTCCTGCTGCGGAAACGCCACCATGCGTGAGAGACATCCCGACCGGCGTGCAAAAACCGCTCTCATCGTGCTTGCGGCATTCGCACTCCTCTCCATGGCCGCCTTCATGACGCTCGGCGCAAAAGGGAGCTGGAGCTTCGTGTTGCCGTTTCGCGGCATCAAGCTTCTGTCGCTCTTGCTGGTGGCCTATGCCATCGCGGTCTCCACCGTGCTGTTCCAGACGGTGACCAACAACCGCATCCTCACTCCTTCGGTAATGGGTTTCGATTCGCTTTACGTGTTGATGCAGACCGGGCTGATCTTCGTTTTCGGCTCGGCAACGGTCGTCATGATCGATCCGCAACTGAAATTTCTCGCTGAAACCAGCCTGCTCGTCGCTTTTTCCGCCCTGCTCTATCGCTGGCTTTTTGTCGGTGCGGAACGCAGCCTGCATCTGCTGGTGCTGGTCGGCATCGTTTTTGGCGTCTTCTTCCGCAGCCTCTCGGGTTTCATGCAGCGCGTGCTCGACCCCAATGAATATACCGTGCTGCAGGATGTGCTGTTTGCCAGCTTCAATTCCATCGATCCCACGCTTCTTGCCGTCTCCGCCGTCATCATCGGCGTGGTGACCATCATCGGGCTCAGGCTCACGCACACGCTCGACGTCCTCTCGCTCGGCCGCGCGACGGCCATCAGCCTCGGCGTCGAATATAAGCGCACGGTCACTATCATCCTCGTGCTGGTCTCCGTGCTGGTCGCCGTCTCCACAGCGCTGGTCGGCCCCGTCATGTTCTTCGGCCTGCTGGTCGCGGCCCTTGCCCATTATCTTACCGGCAACGGCAAACACGCCTATGTGCTGCCCGCGGCAATCCTCATCGCCATAATCTGTCTGGTGGGCGGCCAGGTGGTACTGGAGCGGGTTTTCGCCTTCGATACGGCGCTCTCGATCATCATCGAATTTCTCGGCGGTATCGTCTTTATCGGTCTAATTTTGAAACGGGGTGCGCGATGATCATCGCCAGTCAGATCAGCAAATCCTATGGCGACAGCCTCGTCGTCGATGGCGTCTCCGTCTCCATTCCGGCAGGCGGCGTCACCTCCATCATCGGGCCGAACGGGGCGGGAAAATCGACCCTGCTCTCCATCGTCGCAAGGCTGATGTCGATGGATGCCGGAACGGTGACGGTGGACGGTCTGGATGTGGCCAAAACCCCATCCGATACGCTGGCGAAGCGGCTTTCTATCCTGCGGCAGGACAACCACATCTCCTCGCGCCTGACGGTGCGAGACCTCGTCGGTTTCGGTCGTTACCCCTATTCCAAAGGCCGCCCCACCATAGAAGACAAGGTCCATATCGACCGGGCGCTGGAATATCTCAATCTCGAAGCCCTTGCCGGCCGGTTTCTGGACGAGCTTTCCGGCGGCCAGCGCCAGCGCGCCTTCGTGGCCATGGTGCTGTGCCAGGACACGGATTACGTGCTGCTCGACGAGCCGCTCAACAACCTCGACATGAAACACGCCTCCAGCATGATGAAGATCATGCGCCGCGCCGCTGACGAGCTGAAGAAGACCGTGGTTCTGGTGCTGCACGACATCAACTTCGCCTCCTGGTATTCCGACACCATCATCGCCATGCGCGAAGGCCGCATCCGCCATCAGGGGCCGGCGAACGAGATCATCCGTCCGGACGTCCTCAAGGACATCTACGACATGCCGATCCGCGTCAATGAGATAGACGGCCGACGCATCTGCCTGTTTTACGAATGATACGATGATTGTGCAGGATTTTTGCTGTCCCAGCGCCTGGCATGGAACACGGCCGCAGGCCCGGACGTTAAACGACGGACTTTTCCAAAGCGGCATTCCGTCCGCAACTTCAGGAGACATCGATGAAGACGCACAAGACGAAGAACGACCTGCCTTCCAACGCCAAGTCGACCGTGATCGGTATTCTCAATGAATCGCTCGCTTCCGTCATCGACCTTGCGCTCGTCACCAAGCAGGCGCACTGGAACCTCAAGGGCCCGCAATTCATCGCCGTCCATGAACTTCTCGACACGTTCCGCGCCCAGCTCGACAATCACGGCGACACGATTGCCGAGCGTGTGGTCCAGCTTGGTGGCACGGCGCTCGGCAGCCTGCAATCGGTCTCCTCAACGACAAAGCTCAAGGCCTATCCGACCGATATCTACAAGATCCATGACCATCTGGACGCCCTGATCGAGCGTTATGGCGATGTGGCCAACATGATCCGCAAGGCGATCGACGATTCCGACGAGGCCGGTGATCCGACGACGGCCGACATCTTCACCGCCGCCTCGCGCGATCTCGACAAGTCGCTCTGGTTTCTCGAAGCGCATGTGCAGGAAAAAAGCTGAGCGGAAAACGGCTCTCGCCTGCCCAAACAGCAAAGCGCCCGAGATACCCGGGCGCTTTTTTAACGGAATGGCGCAATCAATGCCGACGTAAGACAGCAAGCCCTATATCGCGCAACATTTCATGGTCGAGAATGCCGCGCTGGGCGCTTCGGATCAAAACCGCTGCGCACTCATTGGCGACATGGCTGCTGCGATCTTGAAGGCACTCGAAACATACGCCATCGAAAATATTCTGTAGATCGGTGATCTGCTCTGGCGACAATTGTGCGCCAACTCTTTCAAAAGCTGCGTACGACAAGGCTCATCCTCCCGATGATGATATGCCAAGTATCGTTCCCAATATCGTGTCGGATTTTTCGTGGACAGGAAATTTGTACACCCGAACGAATCACTTGTCGAATCAGATTTTAACCAAATGTAAACAGGTTATTTTCTGGCCTTCCCGCCGGCCGCCACTCCCGTCACAGGGAGATAAAAACCAGCTGAAACAACATCTTCAGCGGAAATTCCCTGCGCTTGCGCCCGTAATGGCCGCCAGATTTCGGATAAATCCGCACACAGGCGGATTTCCACCGAAACCGCAAAAGAAACTATTGCATTCCAAAAACGATTGAGCGATATAGCACCCGTCGCCACTTGGCGGCCCACGGTTCAGCGAACTACCCCGGACCGGTGGATTTGAGCGGGTGTAGCTCAGGGGTAGAGCACAACCTTGCCAAGGTTGGGGTCGAGGGTTCAAATCCCTTCGCCCGCTCCAGTTTCCCAATGTCCAGACCGGAGACATAGGTAACAGTTTGTACCTAAGACATAGGTGACAATCTCGTGCCGAACGGATTGTCGATTGTTTGCAGCGTTCTCTGTTCCA
>NZ_JAQKGP010000018.1:0-119552 GCF_027956525.1 Agrobacterium sp. ST15.13.013 | reverse complement strand
ATCGCTGTCCGCGAATTAGCGGAAATGCTGTCCCGGATTTAGTGAAATCGCTGTCCGGGATTTAATGGAATCCCTGTCCGCGAATTACCGAAACCCGCAAACTCGGCGGGCGTCAGCCAGCCGAGGCCGGAATGCGGTCGATGATCGTTTGTAATCGCTGCGCCAGTTTGAAAGCCCTGATCGAGCATGGGGCAGTGACGAGAGAGCGTTTCATTCAGAAACTCGTCTCGCAGCCGCCCGTTGAAGCTTTCGATGAAGGCGTTCCGGATCGGCTTGCCAGGCGCGATGTAGTGCCATTCCACTTTGGTCCGATCCGTCCATTGCAGGATTGCGTTGCTGGTGAACTCGCTGCCATTATTGCTGACGATCATCTTCGGCTTGCCTCGTCCCTCGATGATCCGGTCCAACTCACGGGCAACCCGCAGGCCGGAAAGAGACGTATCGGCGACGAGGCCCAGGCATTCCCTAGTGCAATCGTCGACGACGGTCAGCACCCGGAACCTGCGACCATCGGTGAGTTGATCCGACACGAAGTCCAGTGACCAGCGATCATTGGCGGCAAGCGGGACCAGCATCGGTGCTCGTGTGCCTATCGCTCGTTTCCGACCGCCGCGCTTGCGCACCGTCAGCTTCTCTTCCCGATGGAGCCGGAGGAGACGCTTGTGGTTCACAAGGTGACCCTCACGCCTGAGCAGCACATGAAGGCGTCGATATCCAAAGCGGCGACGTTCATGCGCCAGCGCCTTCATCCGCTCGCGAAGGTCATGGTCATCGCTGCGCCTGGTTTCGCAACGGATCGTCATCCGGCAAAAGCCGATGGTTTTACACGCCCGCCGTTCGCTCATCTGGTGGTGGATCATCAGATGAGTGACAGCGTTCCGCCTTGCTGCGGGCGTCACCATTCTTTCCCAAAAGGTCTTTCAAAGCCGCATTGCCGAGCATCGCATCTGCAAGGAGCCGTTTCAGCTTCGTGTTCTCGTCTTCCAGCGTCTTCAGACGCTTGGCTTCGGATACGTCCATGCCGCCGAATTTGGCCTTCCATTTATAGATGCTGGCATCGCTGACGCCGTGCTTGCGGCAAAGCTCCGAGACCCGCGTGCCAGCCTCGTGCTCCTTCAGAATGCCGATGATCTGTTCGTCTGTGAAACGATTGCGCTTCATTCCCTGGTCCTCTCAATGGGCCAGAGCTTACTTCAAAATGGATTATTTCAACGGGGCAAGGTCAGCCGACCTTAATGTAGAGTTTCGAACGACGAGCTCTCCCCGGAGAGTGACCGTCTTCAAATCCGAGTGCCCCTTGACCATACTCAGAATTGCATCAATCATTTCGTCGCGCGGTTGCTCATAGGTGGTAATGCCATATCCGAACGAACCGGATAGCTCGTAGTTGTCGAAGCCCACTATCGCAATGTCTTCAGGCACTTGAAGGTGGAATCGCGCCCTGATTTCATCCATGGCGCCCATCGCCAGAATGTCGTTTTCGCACATCAGGACATCGATGCGATCGTCAGGAGACGCCTCACTCAAGTACTTCCTCACCGAGGCGGCGCCAGCGTTTAGGCTGTATTTTTCCGCGCTCATGTGGACAATGTCCTGGATACCTTTTTCCGCCCAAAACTCCGTGAAATAGTGGCTTCTTTTTAAAGCTGTAGACAAAGCCGTAGCACCACTCATGAAGCCTGGGCGCTTATATCCCCCCGCATGAAGGTGGTCTACGATTTCCTTGAGGGCCAGTTCCGCGTCGCAGACAACAGCGGGAACGCCGTCGATCTGACTGTCGCGTGCAAGCACGAACATAGGCGGCATGCCTTGCCCCTGCTGCAGGTCTGTCAGAGTTTCGTCACGAAACGCTGTACCAAAGAGAATGATGGCATCGACCTGACGCTGGTCCGCGTGGAGAAGGGCGTTTACATGGTCAAAGTGACTGTTGATATTGATCAGCATCACCACCAGGCCGGCCGCCTGGAGCTTCTCGGTGAGCGCCTCAAGGAAGGGGAGTTTTTGCGGGTTGGAAAAGTCATCCACGAAGACAGCGATCTGTCCCGTCGAGTTGGTTGCAAGGCTTCGTGCAAGGAGGTTCGGCGTATAGTTCAAAGCTGCAGCAGTTTCCAGTACCTTCCGCTTGCTTTCGTCAGTAATAGAGGCACCCGGTGTGAAAGCGCGTATTACGGTCCACTTCGAGACTCCCGCCGCATCCGCTACCTGTTTTGCCGTTGCTCTCTTCCGCATGAACTCTCCGGGAATGGAACATAAATTCCATTTTTTTGATCCAGTGAAATGAATGCTTGCTTTTAACGCATTCTGACATAACATGCACCTGCTTGCACCCGGTAGCAAACAAATTTGCACCCGGTAGCATTCGAATTTGTCATCCAGAGGAGTGGGTGACATTGAGGAGGAAAAAATGAAATCCATTTGGAAGAATGTCGCTTCTGCGGCTATTGCTGTGTCACTGGCTGCAGCGGGGTCGATAGGCGTCAGAGCCGATGAACAGCCCAGCATCATTGCTGTCACTCATGGGCAAGCGTCCGACCCCTTCTGGTCGATCGTGAAAAACGGTATGATGCAGGCCGGCAAGGACATCAATGCCAAGGTTGACTATCGTGCACCGGAGACCTTCGACATGGTCGCGATGGCTCAGCTCATTGAAGCCGCAGTCAATCAGAACCCGGCGGGTATTGTAATTTCCAATCCCGATCCGGATGCGCTGGGCCCGGCGATTGCCAAGGCTATTGCGGCCGGTATCCCCGTCATTTCCATGAACTCCGGCATTGCCGCAACGGAAAAGCTGGGCATCAGGCTCCATGTTGGCCAGGACGAACTTACCGCAGGCGTGAAGGTCGGTGAAAAACTGAAGTCGCTCGGCAAGAAGCACGTCCTTTGCGTAAACCAGGAGGTCGGAAATGCCGCTCTTGACCAGCGTTGCGCGGGGACGGCGAAGGGCTTCGAAGGTGGAAAGGTTACGGTCCTGCCGACGACAGCCGACCCGGCGGAAATTGAATCAAAGATTCAGGCTGCTTTAACCTCAGATCCTTCCGTCGATGTCGTACTTGGCCTGTCGGCACCCCTCGTTGGTGAGCGGGCGGTCGCTGTTGTCGAGAAGATGGGCAATGGTGACAAGGTCAAGGTCGCTTCTTTCGATCTTTCGGCGAATTTCCTGAAGGCTGTTTCGGAAGGCAAGGCACTGTTTGCCGTGGACCAGCAACCCTATCTCCAGGGATATCTGCCAGTCACATTCCTCGCGCTGAATGCAAGATATGGCACGATTCCTGCTGGAAACGTTGCCTCGGGTCCGAGCTTCGTCGAGAAGGGTGCGGCAGCCTCGGTGATTGAGAAATCCTCCCAGGGTATCCGCTGAGCGGAACCCCTCTAGCAGCTCTCGCACCTCCAGCGGGAGCTGCCCTCATCGCCTGGCATCCGATCCGCGTGACGCGTGAACGGCAACCGATGGCGCACGTACAAAACTTACATCTGAGGTATGCCCATGACGCTGGCCAACGAACAGAACGGGTCACCGACTCGATCCGACGAGCGCCTGAAAAAGGTTTCGACTTTGACCGCGCTCGCGCGACGTCCGGAACTCGGCGCCGTCGCAGGATTGGTGCTCGTTACGATATTCTTCATGCTCACCGCAAACCCAGCCATGTTCACACTTGCCGGTATTGTAAACTTCATGGCGCCAGCAGCCCAGCTCGGAATTCTTGCGGTTGGTGCGGCACTTCTAATGATCGGCGGCGAGTTCGATCTGTCCATCGGCTCGATGGTCGCATTCGCGGGGCTGGTTTTCGGCACGGCCCTTGTCGTCCTTAATCTCCCGCTCAGTGTCGCGATCCTGATCGCGCTTGCTTTTGCCGTGGTCATAGGTGTCACCAATGCCCAGCTCACCATGCGCACCGGGCTTCCATCGTTCATAGTGACGCTTGCGTTTCTCTTCATTCTTCGCGGCTTAACGCTCGTCGGCCTGAAGTGGGCGAGCGGCGGTTCAACCCAGCTTCGCGGGATGAGAGAGGCTGTTGCGGACAGTCCCCTTGCGCCGCTCTTTTCAGGCGACGCCTTCCCGGGTCTCTTCACATGGCTTGGCAATGCAGGAATTATCGAGACCTTCCCGAACGGAACGCCGAAAGTCCCGGGTATTCCGGTGGAAATCCTCTGGTTTGTGCTCATTGCACTCGTCGCGACATGGGTTCTGCTTCGCACACGATTTGGAAACTGGATTTTTGCATCGGGCGGTGACCCGAAGGCTGCCCGCAAGTCGGGTGTTCCTGTCGCCCGTGTAAAGACCACCCTATTTATCGTAACCGCGATGTGCGCCACTCTTGTCGCCATTCTAACTGTCCTCGACGCCGGTTCGACTGATGCCCGACGCGGCTTTCAGAAAGAATTCGAAGCAATTATCGCGGCCGTTATCGGCGGATGCCTTCTCACCGGCGGCTACGGTTCGGCGATCGGCGCATTTTTCGGTTCGATCGTCTTTGGTATGGTTTTGATCGGCCTCACCTACACGTCAATCGACCAGGATTGGTACCTCGTCTTCCTCGGCGGGATGCTGCTGACTGCAGTTATTTTCAACAACATCATTCGTAAGCGTGTGACGGGAGAACGCTGATGAGCACGACCCAGACACCACTCGTCGAGGTCAAGAACCTCGTCAAGCACTTCGGCTCGATTATCGCACTTAACGGCGTTTCGCTGAGTGTCCACGCAGGAGAGGTTCTGTGCCTTCTCGGAGATAACGGAGCCGGCAAATCAACCCTGATCAATACTCTTTCTGGCGTTCACAGGCCGACATCCGGCGACTTCCTCGTCGAGGGGAAACAACATCTCTTTACCGGTCCAAGAGATGCGCTCGATGCGGGGATCGCGACCGTCTACCAGGATCTGGCGATGATCCCGCTGATGTCTGTCACAAGAAACTTCTTCATGGGTCGCGAGCCGTTAAAGGGCTTCGGTCCGTTCAAATACATGGACATGGAATTCGCGGATCGCGTTACCAGCGAAGAAATGAAGAGAATCGGCATCGATGTTCGTGAACCCGGACAGGCCGTCGGCACGCTCTCCGGTGGCGAACGTCAATGCGTGGCGATCGCACGCGCCGTGTATTTCGGGGCAAAAGTCCTCATTCTTGACGAACCGACATCTGCACTCGGTGTTGCGCAAACCTCGATGGTCCTGAAGTACATCGATCAGGTTCGTAGCAAAGGTCTGGGCGTCATTTTCATTACCCATAACGTCAGACACGCTTTTGCCGTCGGCAACCGTTTCACAGCTCTGAACAGGGGAAAGACGCTGGGGACATTTGCCAAGCATGAAATCGACCTCGATGGCCTGCAGAATCTGATGGCCGGCGGCAAGGAACTACAGTCGATCTCCGCGGAGCTGGGCGGCACCATCTGAAGACACTTGGAAACATCAATTTTGGCTCGGCGCATTCGCCGGGCCTCGGGACAGCCATATCCAAAATCCAGGAAACCACCCCAAATGAGCAATGCGAATATTAGCCCGTTTCCGTTAGCGGCTTGCGCGGAGATGCTGTGGCGGGACAAGCCGATCGAATGGCGCGCCTCCCGATTGAAGGAGCAGGGATTTGGCGTCGGCCTCTGGAATTGGCCAGAGCACGACATCAGCAAGCTCGAAGCCACCGGTGCAACCTTCACAATTATGAACGGTTACCTGACAGGCCGCCTCACCGATGATGAGGGCGCAGCCGAACTTTTGAGAACCGCACGCGAAACGGCTCAGATTGGCAAACGTCTTGGCGTTCAGCGCCTCAATCTTCACGGCACAGGCCTCGGGGATCGTGGACTGCCGGTTCAGCCTGTCGAGGTCGTCACGGGAACCATGTGGCTGAAGGCTCAGGAGACGCTATGCCGTATCGTTGACCTCGCGGAAGAAGAAAATGTGGTTTTCACACTGGAGAACCTGAACCTTCCCGTCGATCACCCCGGCGTGCCGTTCGGGCGCGCCGAAGACACGTTGGCGCTCGTGTCCAGCATCGATCACCCGCGTCTGCGTTTGAACCTTGACCTCTACCACGCGCAGATCGGTGAGGGGAACCTGATCGAACTTTGCCGCAGGAGCCTGTCGTGGATCGGTGAGATTCAGGTGGCTGACGTACCCGGCCGATTTGAGCCGGGCACCGGCGAGGTGAATTGGAAGGGGATCGCAAAAGCCCTGAGCGATATGGGCTACTCCGGCCCGATCGGGATGGAAGCTTGGGCATCCGGAGATGCCGACGCCGCGCTCGCTGCCTTCCGCGAAGCCTTCACTCTCTGATTTCAAAAACAGGACTAAAAATCATGACCAAGGTCAAAACAGTCAACGTCGGACTTATCGGGGCAGGGCGCATCGGTTCATTCCATGGGGAGAGTGTCGCAAGAAGGCTCGTAGACGCGGAGCTTGTGGCCGTCGCTGATCCCGCTCCCGGGGCCGCCGCAAAACTTGCAGACGCGCTGGGCGCCGACGCTTCTTATACCGACGTCGCAGACATGCTTTCTCACCCCGGTCTGGATGCGGTCATCATTGCCACACCTGCACGCTTTCACACCAATATCCTTGTGCAGGCGGCGGAGGCCGGTAAAACGATCTTCTGCGAAAAACCGATGGCACTCACGCTTGAAGATGCGGATCGCGGCATTGCAGCCGCCAAGGCCGCGGGTGTTCCCCTGCAGGTCGGTTTTAATCGCCGTTGGGACCAGGCATTTTTTGAAGGCCGCGCAACGATCGACGCTGGAAAGATCGGTGCGGTTCAACTCATCCGGTCGCTGACACGCGATCCGGGTCCGTTCGGCGGTGATCCTGACAGGATTCCGGCGTGGACGATCTTCTATGAAACCCTTATACACGACTTCGACACATTGCTTTGGTTGAACCCCGGCGCAAAGCCTGTCGAAGTGTTTGCAATGGCAGATGCATTGGTTCGCCCGGATGCACGCGACAAGGGCTTCCTAGACACGGCGGTCGTCAATATCCGCTTTGACAACGGGTCTATTGCGGTTGCGGAAGCAAACTTCTCTGCAATGTACGGCTACGATATTCGCGGCGAAGTATTCGGCTCCGGCGGAATGGTCACGATGGGCGACGTACGACGTTCGAGCATGACGCTGTTCGACGCGACTGGCGTATCCAACGACACATGGCGGCGCGACACGGACCACTTCGTCCAAGCCTACACGGCGCAGCTTGCTTCTTTCGTTGAGGCGGCTCGTCGCGGTGTCGTTCAGAACGCACCAACTGGAACTGATGCTCGCAACGCTCTGGCGATCGCCCTTGCTGCCATTGAATCCGTGTCGAGAAAACAGCCGGTTCCTGTGAGTTGAAGGCCTAGCTGACAGGGGCGCTGTCGGCCTCTGTCAGCACATATATGCTGGAAAAGTTCGTGACCAGAAGCCTGTTGGTGAGGCTAGGAGGATCATCATGGAAGCGAAAGCAGAAGTTCAGAAGCCAAAAACAGTTCTTGATCTGGAAAGCATGCTTGCGGTCCAAGGTGTGACGCTATCTTTCCGTCAAGAGCGAGTAGCACGATTTGCGGTCGCCTATCCGGAAATCGTCGCCTTCGGTACAGCAAATTCCCTTGCTGTTCGTTGTTCAGTCACCCAGTCGACGGTGGTTCGGCTGGCAATCTCTCTTGGGTTTGAGAGTTATCGCGAATTCAGGCGCGTTTTTCGGCAGCACGTGAAAGTCAACGCAACCTACCGTTAGGTTATTGATTTTTGATTCTCGTCGCGCCTACCGTCAGAGAAAGCTGCTATTGCCAGATTTGTTGGCCCGTGTCTCGCCGCTCGGATAGGAGCATGTGTGGACGGCTCCTGCGGCACAGTGGTGATTCATGCGATATCTTTCGGTCGATTGCAATCATGTGTCCGGCCTACTCGTGCGACCGCACGGGTCGCTGGCCATGATGAAGTCCGCAGACAAGGTCCCAAACGGGCTTGTCGCAATCATTTCTGCACGTCGCAATTACCCTCTGACCGCCGCTGCTTTCACGCTTTGTTAAGCTTTTGAAGTCCGAAGAGGCGCGCAAGGAGATCATTCGGGTCGTTTACGGTCCAGCCGCCTGAAAAACCGAAGCCCTTCCTCAGCCACAGCATCGCCTCGAAACCCGCGATCGTTCGCCGCGCCGTGTTGAATGACTGGAAGCCACCAATCTTCGGCATGTTCTTCTTCACCCGGAAATGGTCGCTCTCGATGCCTTGCTGCAGGTGTTTGGTGACGTAGTGCACGGGATCCGGATGCAGAAGCCCATCGTCAACCGACGTTTTAATCGCCGATGGAAACGTATTGGCGCCATCCGTGCCGATCCTGCCGGGCGACAATAACGGATCATCTTTCAGCATTTTGCGGAAGAAACGCTTGGCGGCATCGAGGTCGCGCTTGGCTGTCAGCAGGAAATCAACGGGATTTCCTGCTTTGTCGATGGCGCGATACAGGTATCGCCATTTGCCGCGGACCTTCACATAAGTCTCGTCGATCCGCACCGATCCACAATGTGGTCGGCGAAACCGGCGAAGCCGCTTCTCGATAATGGGCGCATAAACCAGAACCCACCGATTGATCGTGCTGTGATCGACCTCGAAGCCACGCTCACGGAACATCTCGTCCAGATCCCGATAACTGAGCGGGTATCGCAAATACCACGTAACCGCCTGCACGATCCCCCACGCCTCGAAATGCCTTCCCTTGAAATCGTCCTTTGATTGGCGCTCTAGCTTTTCGGCAATGGCATTCAGAATCATTGGCTTGCTCCGCAACTTTTGGAGCGCGAATTTCTCTTCCGATGGTCAACTTTCCGTCAAGCTAGAAAATTTGCGACAAGCCCAATTATTGCCTGAAACGGTTCGGCAGAAACGGAAGCGCCTCGCCGCTGATGCGATTTTCGAGCGCGTCGAGCACGAGATCTGCCGTCTTGGGGGCGGCCGCAATGCCGACATGCCCGTGGCCGAATGCGGCGACAAGACCAGGGTGCCGCGACAGCGGGCCGATCACCGGCAGGCCATCCGGTGTGGAGGGACGATGCCCCATCCAGAGCCGAAGCCTGAGTGTCTTGTCCGTGGACAGATAGGGGTAGCTCGCCAGGGCATGCCGTTGCAGCACCTGCGCGCGCTCCCAATTCGGAGGTTTATCGACTGATGCGAGCTCGACCTGGCCCGAAAGGCGCAGACCCATGTCTGTCGGTGTGTTGGCCATCCGGCCGGTGCTCGGCATCACGGGGATCTCGAAAGGCGTTTGCCCCGATGTCACGGTCACATGGTAACCCCGTTCGCTCTGCATCGGAATGCGCACGCCGAGCGGGCGCAGCAGATGGCCGGAATGTATGCCCGCAGCCACGACGATGCGGTCGGCAGATAACGTTTCGCCGCCCTCGAGAACGGCCTGCGGTGTCGCGCCGTCGAGGATGGCGGTCACGGCGGATTGGTGGAATTGGACGCCCCTGCGCCGCGCGGCGTCCACAATGCCGGCCACATAGCGCCCGGTGTCTCGGCAATGGGCGCCGTTGACCACATGGATGGCGAACCGGTAGGCAGGGCCGAGTGCCGGCAGCCTTTCGCGGATTTCGGCCTCATTCCATTCCGCATAGGCAACGCCATTCTCGCGACGCAGCTCCCAGCTCAGTGCTTCCGCCTCGAAGGAGGCTCGGTCGGGATAGGCGTAGAGCAGCCCTTTTTGAAGAATGAGCTGCTCCTGTCCGGTCTTCCGCGCGAGCTCCAGATGCCGTTCGGGTCCATCGTGCAGCAGGAAGTTCAGTAATTTCGCCGTCCGGCGCACGCGTGCCTTGCTCGCACCTGCCCACAAAAAACGGAGGAGCCACGGCGCCAGCTGCGGCAGAGACGCCCAATCGATCGTCAGCGGCCCGTTTCGGTCGAGGAGGAAGCCGGGGACTTTCCGCCACAGGCCAGGCATGCTCATCGGGATGATCGATGCCGGGCTGATCCAGCCGCCATTGCCATAGCTTGCGCCGGCCTCGCTGCCTGGCGCATTGCCATCGCAAAGGACTACATCCCAGCCCGCTTCCGCTAATCTTAATGCTGTGGTGGCACCGATGATGCCCGCGCCGACCACGATTACCTTGCCTGTCATTGCCGTTTTCGTCCTGCTCTCAGGAAAGTCCGCCATGGAAATGGCTGAGGAATTCCCGCGTTTTCGTCTCGCGGGGTTCGTTGATGACCTGGCGCGCATCGCCCGACTCGATGACGAAGCCGTCCTGCATGAAGATGACGGTGTCGGCGACATCGCGGGCAAAAGCCATCTCATGGGTGACGAGGATCATCGTCATACCCTGCTCGGCGAGCTGGCGGATGACCGCCAGAACCTCACCCACCAGTGCCGGATCGAGTGCCGAGGTGGCCTCATCGAACAGCATGACCTCCGGTTTCATGGCCAGTGCCCGGGCAATCGCCACGCGCTGCTTCTGTCCACCGGAAAGCTGCTCCGGGCGTGTATCGGCTTTCTCGACCAGCCCGACTTTGGAGAGCAGCTCCATCGCGAGTGTCCGCGCAGAATTGCTGTCCTGTTTCAACACGCTCACCGGCCCGATCATCACATTGTCGATGACGCTCATGTGCGGGAACAGATTGAAGTTTTGAAACACCATTCCCGTATTGGCGCGGAAGGTTGCCAGATCCCGGTCGCGCATGGCGACGTGGCCCGAGGAAAAGTCCATTCGCCTTCCGCCGATGGTGATGCAGCCCGCATCGGGCAATGACAGCAGATTGAGGCTGCGCAACAGGGTGGATTTTCCCGAACCGCTCGGCCCGATCATCGCCACGACATGACCGCGTGGCACGGAAAGATTGATATCTTTCAGGACCTCCAGCGGTCCGAAGGACTTCTTCAAGCCCACGACCTCGATCATCGGTTCCGTGCCGGCCATCGTCTGGATCTCGTTATTCATGTCCTGCGGCCCTCCAGCCAATGCGCCAGGCGTGTCATGGGAAACAGGACGGCCAGATAGATGGCTGCAATCAGGGTGTATGTTTCGAGTGGCCGGTAGGTGGCGGATGTCACCAGTTGACCTTGATAGAGCAGGTCGGGCACCGCGAGCACGGAGAGAAGCGAGGTGTTCTTGAGCTGCAGGACTGACTGGTTCACCAGCGGCGGCACCATGCGGCGCAAGGCCTGCGGCAGGATGATCTTGGCCATCAACTGGCCTCGCCGCATGCCGATCGCGCGGCCCGCATCCCATTGTCCCGTATCGATCGAGACGATGCCGCCCCGGATGATCTCGGCATAAAACGCGGCGCCGTACATGGTCAGCGTGATGAAGGCCGCCATCGCTGGCGAAATCTGGATACCGACCAGCATGGGCAGGGCATAATAACACCAGACCAGTTGCACGAGGACAGGTGTACAGCGGAACAGTTCCACGATCGTCATGATCGGAACGGTAACGACTTTCATCCCAGAGAGCCGGGCAAGAGCGAAGACCGTGCCGACGACGATGCCGGAGATGATGGTCAGAACAGTAAAGCCGACCGTATAACCCAAGCCTTGAAGAAACAGGCCGCGGTACTGCCAAAGGCCGGAGAAGTCCCATTGATACTGCATCACAGCGCGCTTTGTTCGGCCCCGCGGAATATCCGGGGAGAGGTTGATGTAAAAAGCCACTCGCCAAGCGTCAGGATGTCGAAGACCGGAAGGCCGAGGGCTGCCGAGATCGCCTGTGCAAAGGGCGGCATGTTGGTGCATTCCAGCACGATCGCGCCGACCGAGGGATGCTCGGCGATGAGCTTTCGGGCAACATCGATCACTTCGGCCTCCAGCGCCGCATGATCATATGCCGCGGAGCCCTCGATGAGCGCATGAAAAGCGCCGCCGGAGGGCACGCCGCGCACGGGCACCGATGGATCGGCCCCACAGGCTTCGAACACGTCATCACCCAGGCTGGCGGCATCATAGGTTATCACGCCGGGACGCAGCCCGGCGCCAAGCGTCATTTCCACCATGGGCAGCTGCATCAGGCTGGAGGCGGCGACCGGCACGCCGAGCGCCTCGGCCAATTTCCGCTGATGTCGCGCCATGAAGCCGCAAGACGTGATGATTGCGCTGCAGCCCTCCGAGATCAGCTCTCGTCCGGCGGCGATGAAATCTTCAACGAGACCCTCGCCGCCTGCACGGACGACGAGGGAAACGGACGCACCGCGCACTTTGCGAAACTTGACCGGAAAACGCCATGACCCGGCATGGCCGACATCACCAGGTGGACGGTCGAACGTCGTATCCAGCATGATGATGCCCAAGGCAGCTGAGGAAGCGGACATTGGGTTCCTGTCAGAACGTCAGATTTGCAGGCAACGCAGCCTTGTCGACCCCGACGAGTGCGAGGCTTTCGACAATCCAGTTCGAGATCTTGCCCTGCTCGCGGCGCTCCGCAAGCCAGGTATCGACATAATCGCGGAACTCGCCATTCGGATCGCGGCGCACACCAATCGTGGTCGGCTGGCTTGCATGGGGTTCAGGAATGATAAGCTTGACATTCGGCGCAAGGTTCTTCGTCGTCACGACAGCAAGCAGGGCGACCTGAATGATGGCGTCGGCGCGGCCCGATTGAAGCGCCAGAATGGTCTCATCCGCAGATTTGAGCGCGACCAGTGTGCAGTTCGGCAGGTTCTTGCGGGCGAAATTGTCCTGCGTCGAGCCGAGGTCGACGGCTACCCGCATCTCCGGCCTGTTCATCTCCTCCCACTTCGTCACTTCCAGGTCCTTGCGGGCAACGAGGGTGAAAGTATTGTCCATCAACGCCTTGGTGAAGTCGACAACCTTGGCGCGCTCCGGATTGTTGCTAAGCCCGAACATGATGTCGATCTTGTTGCTTTGCAGATCGATCACGGAATTGCCCCAGGTCGTCTCGACCAACTCCAGTTTGACGCCGATATGTTGCGCCAGATCACGGCCCATTGCGACGCAGAAACCTTCCCACTCTCCGGTCGCCAGGTTCTTGTGATAATAAGGCTCGGTGCCTGCAAACACGCCGATCCGCAACGTACCGCGGGCTCGGATCGCTTCGAGCGTTGCGCCTTCGGTTGCTGCGAGAAGTGCGGAAGATGGGAGGAGTGCTGCAGCCCCTGCAAGCAGCATTACTCTTCCGAAGTCACGTCTGTTCATGGCCATATCCCCAGTTGATTATTCGTTCCCTATTGCGCCTTGCGGGCGATCAATGCGTTGTCGCGATTGATTTTATTGGAAAGCACGACCGAATAGGTCACGCTCTCGATTTCCTCGATCCGGGCAAGCTCTTCGATCAGGGCTTCCAGATCTTCCAAAAAATTGACGTTCACACGGCAGAGGATGTTTGCCGGGCCGCTGATCGCATCGGCTGTCAAGATCTCCGGGTAGCCGCGCAATACCACGAATAACCTTTGCGTGGCGCGCATGGCGGTGGTGATGAAGATATAGGCTGAAACGCTCTGATCGATCTCGCGGCGACCAACGATCGCACGATAGCCGAGAATGACGCCGCGGCGTTCCAGCCGCTCGAGGCGCTCCTGGACACTCGATCGTGCGAGGCCGACACGTCGGGCCAATTCACTGGCAGGCACGCGTGCGTTTTCCTCCAGGATGCTGAGCAGATTGCGGTCAATGCTGTCGCCGTAGTCCATGTCGTTCCCACTTTCTTTTGTGGAAAGACTGCGTTCAAACTTTCCCAAAGAAAAGCATTGAAAAATGGGTTCTTCATGACTTTTATTCATGATCCCAACAGGAGCTTCGTCATGCGCCGTTTTCTGCCATCCTTGAGTGCCCTGCATGCATTCGATGCATCCGTGCGTCACTTGAGTTTTACCAAGGCGGCCGAGGACATGGGGATCACCCAAAGCGGCATCAGCCGGCAAATAAAAAACCTTGAAGATTTTCTGGGTCTTACCCTGTTCGAGCGCGCCGGGCCTAAACTGATCCTGACGGAGGAGGGCACGCGGTATTATGATGAGATTTCGCGCCTTCTCGATAAGCTGGAAGATGTCTCCATCGATGCCGTCCGCGGTCGAAAAGCACAGAGCATGCTGAAGATCGGCTTTCCGCCGACACTGATGCGGCGTTGGGGCGCGTCGATGCTGACCGCGTTTGCAGCCGCGCATCCCCAGACATGGTTCGAGGTTTATCCCTGCCGTCACGATCTCGATTTTGCGACATCCGAGCTGGATCTGGCGTTTCTGCGCGGCACCGGAAATTGGAGCGGAGCGCGCAGCCAGCTGCTCTTCGACGAGGAATTGGTTGTAGTTGGCGCGCCGAAGCTGATGCCGCTGCAAGGTCTCCCGAACGACGAGGCGCTGCTGGAATATCCGCTGATCCAGAATTCCAGCCGCCCGAGCCTGTGGCTGCATTGGCTGCGGGGTGCAGGCGTGCACTACAAGAGCCGCATTTATGGCCCGCGCCTGCCGAACTTCGATATGATCCTCGAATGCGCCATCAACGGTATGGGACTGGCAATCGTTCCCGAATTCCATGTGCGCACCGAACTGGCCGCGGGGATTTTGAACCCCGCTCTAAGCAGGCTTCAGACATCGGGCGAGGGCATTTATCTCTGTTTCCCGCAGGCGCGGATGAACTCGGCCAATGTGCGGATCTTCCGCGACTGGTTTGCTACCGAATTCGCGCGCCGGCGGCAATTCCTACCTCTGACGCATCCCTTAAGTCAAAAATAGGACTTTTCTATGGGCTTCGGTTCAAGCGGATCTTCTCCCCGCTTCAGTAGCCAGGAATAGACCGGCGGCACTCGGTCGGCGATGGATTCGACGTGAACGTCAATGAAGCACGGTCCGTCGTCATGGGTAAAGGCGGCTGCGAGTGCGGCATCGAGTTCCGAACCTGTCTTGGCTGTCCATGCCTTGAGGCCATAGGCTTCCGCGATTGCCTGACCGCGTGGCGCCAGAAAGTCCACGCCAAAGCACTGATTGTGACCTTTGAGCCGGTGGAGGCCCTTGATCCAGCCGAATGTGCCGTTGTTGAAGAGGATAAGGATTGCCGGTACCTGCAAGCGCACCAGCGTTTCCAATTCGCCGACCGTCATGCCGAACGATCCGTCGCCAAAGAGACCGATCGGCCTCTTGGATGGATCGGCCCGCCAGGCTCCGACCGTGGCGGGAAGTGCCGAACCGAGTCCACCGAAGGCGCGCGGAATGGCAAAACGCGTTTCACGATCATTGATTTTAAGGAAGCGCGTCATGTAGGGCGTCGGCGTGCCGGCGTCGGAGTAGATCAAAGCCGGCTTGCAGGAGTCATGGAGCGCCTCATTGAAGGCACGTACGGCCCTCTCCGGCCGCAAGGGAACCCGCTCGTCGGAAAGCGCTTCCTCGGCGTGCTCCCAGAAAACCTTTCGACGATCATTGAGGCTGCCGATCCACGCTTCGTGTCGGGCGGGTTCTATTGCAGCGTCCAGCGTCAGGAGTTCTTCCAGAACCAACAGGGCATCGCCCTGGATGGACAGCAGATTCTCATAGTTGTTCGCCATGATTTCCGGGGAGATATCGATCTGCGCCAGACGGCGATTGAGGGTGATCCGCGGGAAGGTCCAGCCAATGGTGACGACCGAGCCGATGCGCGAGCCAACGAAGAGCGTGAAATCCGAATGCTCCAGCGCCCAGTTCGCATGGGGATGAAAGCCGTTGTCGCCGATGACGCCGATGGCGAGGCGGTGGTCGTCGTCAATGGCGCCTTGGCCGGTCATTGTCGTGCACATGGGCACGTTGTATTTTTCGGCAAGCTGCGTGATCCGGTCGCCGGCACGCGCGCGGTTTACCCCGCCGCCTGCCACGATCAGCGGCCTCTCGGCCCTGGCCAGAAGTTTGAGCAGGTCCTCCAGCTTCGAGCGCGGCGGCAGTGTCGGGTAAGCGGGGAAGGTGCGGCATTCCTCTTCGACATGAAGGGAGATCCGCCCCGGGTCCACTTCGGCAAGCAGCATGTCCTCCGGAATTTGCAGATGCACGGCGCCGGGTTTGCCGGAGCATGCGACACGAAAAGCCCGGCGGATGATTTCCGGCAGTTTTTCCGGCGATTTCACCTGAACGGACAGTTTCGTCACCGGCTCGAAGAGCTTAGCGCAGTCGAGTTCCGTCAGAACGCCGCGGCCTTCGCCGGGAAGCGGGATGTCGATGGTGAGAAGGATTACTGGCACGGACGAGCCGTTCGATTCGGCGACCGGGGGCAGCGAATACATCGCGCCCGCGCCTGAGGGGCACTCGAAAACCCCCGGTCTATTGGTGAACCGCCCATAGGCGTCAGCCATGTAGCCGGCTGAACGCTCATCGCGGGCCATGACATGACGAATCTTGTCTTCACGCAACTGAAGGGCCTCGTAGAGAGGAACGTTGGTGTCCCCCGGGACGCCGAAAATCGTGTCGACCCCGTAACCGATGAGCATTTCCACCAAAATATCCGCTCCACGCATTTCGTTCTCTCCTGTCTGTGCTGCAGGAGGATAGGACCGTCGGGAGCCGGCGGGGACCGGCGATGTGTCGGGTCTGTGAAGCGTGAACCGTCAGATTGCCGGTCTCGGCCGCTGCACGGCCTGTCGCCCACGGAAATACTCAGACGAAATTCACTATGTAGGCCGCTACTCGCTTTGCGCCTGGTGCAAAGAATTCCGGTCGCTGCCGAGGCGGCTGCCGAACTCTCACCGCGAGGCAAAGCGCTATTGCCAGATTTGTTGGCCCGTGTCTCGCCGCTCGGATAGGAGCACATCAATCTCAACGGACAATATCGTTGGCCAAAGTCTAAGCGTAGGACCTCTTCGAGGCATCTTTGGCATTCACGGCAGCCAAAGCCTGTTCAATCGACGTGTAAATCTCGGTATCGATGCCTTTAGCGCGCCACGAGACGACGCTTAGGACGTCGCCACGCCTGTTTTTTCTGGCAAAGAGAACCGTTCCAGGCGGTAGGTCGCTGTGGTGGATCATTGAGAGCACCTCCGTTCGAACGTATGGCCAGAATTCGTTGGGTATCCCCATTGCCAAAAGCGCCTGCAACTCGTTCCAGAACAGTTTCGAGCTAATCGTGCGATCGTCTTTCTGAACTACAACTACATAACTGCTTGCCTGTCGCAGGCGGAGCAGTACAGGCAAGCTTGTTGACTGGGGTGACACGTGTTGTCGACAGTTCATCAGCGGTGAAATTCCGTCTATCTTGATATGATTTTCGAAGCCAGCGGTGAGAACCAACCGGTTGACGCCTTTGCGATGGCGATCTTCTGGTTGGGCACTCGACGTCTCTACCGGGCAGTTTGAACGTCCTGTTGCCTGCCAAGATGGAAAATGCGGCGCGGCAGCACGGCGACGGCCGTTAATCCACCGTATGCGATGGCCGCCACCGCCACGATCTGGAAAAGGGAATTGAGACTCGCCTCAAACCAGATCACCGAAGCCCACCCGACGAAAGCAGCCAGGATCATCCTGACTGTTCCGGCAAGAACCGGAAGAAGAACACGCTTCAGTCCCTGGCTTGCAAAATAAAGTGCCAGTCCCAATCCAACCGCACCATAGGCCGGTGCGACGATTTGCAGATACTGCGAGCCTAGCTGCTGCACATCCGGATCTGCCGTGAACAATCTCATCCAAATCATGGGGAACAGAGTGGCGAGAATGCCGATTGTCTGCGTGATGCCAAATGCAATACCTGCGCCAACACAGGCGACCCGGCGGGCGCGCTCGATCTGGCCCGCTCCGATATTAATCCCAACCATGGTGACGATAGCGGTTCCAAGACCGAAGATGATGGGAATTTGCAGATAATCAAGCCGCGATGCGATGCCGAACCCCGCAATCGCATCTGCGCCGAAGTGGCCAACGGCTGCCGTTACGAAAGTAACCGTCAGATTGACCTGGATCGTGCCGACAGCGGAAGGCAGGCCGACACCCAGAATGTCCTTGAACAGTCGACCTTGCAGCGGCACAATTTTGAGCTTTAGCGGGCTGCTTGACGAGCGCAGGTAAAGGGCAAGCACCAGTGCCGCGATCAGATAATAAATGAAGACCGCAGCGCCTCCGCCTGCCACGCCGAGCTGCGGGAAGGGCCCCCAGCCGAAAATCAACGGCGGCGACAGGACGAGGAGAAGGAACGCGCCGGAGATGATGACGAGTGCAGGCACGTTCACGTTGCTAGCGCCCCGCAGGGCTGCCGAAAGCAAAGCCGTGATCCAGATCGGAATGGAGCCTGCGAACACAATTCCTGAATAGATGAGGGCGGCCTTCAGGGTTTCTCCCGTCCCTCCCATTGAGCGGTAGAGCAGAGGTCCAAGGAGGATTGCAGCGACTGAGAAAATGGCTCCGAATACTGTGGCCAGAACAATCGAATGCCAGACGAGCCCATCGGCATCAGCGTGGCGGTTGGCACCCAGCGCTCGCGCCACGGCTGAGGAAACTCCGCCTCCAATTCCGCCATTCGACATCATTTGCATCAGCATGAGGACCGGAAAGACGAGGGTCACACCTGCTAAAGCCTCGGTCCCAAGGAAACTGACGAAATAGGTTTCCGCGACCCCAACAAAGGTCTGGACCACGAGAACGACGACCGTGGGCAATGCCAGCCGGAACAGCGCGGGTGTGATTGCTCCATGAAGAATTCCATATGGTGTCTTCTGTGAAATTGTTGAAACGTGAGAATTTTTGCTGTCCGGCATATCGGCCATGGCTGATCCTAAAAAGTTCTCCGAGGCTCTGCTCCGCTCCCAAGGCCGGGGTTCGCAACCGGTTCTCAGAATTTGAAAATAGATTGGTTTCGAAATCTAAATTATATAGAGTTCATTCGCAATCTAAAATATCACTTCCGAGCGTGAGACCGGAGCCCGTGCAGGTGTTCAAAACCCATGTTTCCGATCAAGGATCGATAAAAGCTGAAATGGTGGAAAACCAGCTTGCCGGGGACCTATGCTTTGCCGTGCAGCGGACGAACCGCATCATTTCCCGCCAGGTCAAAGATGCATTGCGTTCGATAGGACTAACCGCAGAGCAGATATTTCTTCTTGCAGCGATTGGCGAGGCAGGTTCCCCTAGAATATCGGAGGTTTCGCTTGCTCTCGGTCTTGACCACTCAACCGTCGTTTCAAATCTCAAGCCTCTGCTGAGGGAGAACTTGGTGACGATGTCCGTGGATGTCGATGATCGCAGGGCGCGAAGACTTTTGCTCACCGACAATGGAAGTGAGCGCCTTGTAATGGCATTTGAAAGTCTTCAGGAACTTGAAGATGCACTGGCGAAAAAGGTTGGCCGGATGCTGAATGCCCTCAGCCTATGTCGGATGCTCAGCGAACCCTCCACCGCGTGAGCCTGGCATTGGCCGTGCGCGCCGACACTGGTGGCTGATTTGCAGGAAATAAAGCCATCACCCTTTATTTTCGCGGCCGTCTTCCCACACAACCTCCTCGCGGGACTGAGCACTTAATCCAGCCACTTCAGTCTCCATCCGGGCCAGCCGTTTTTCCAGTGTGGCGAGGTAGTCTCCCTGCGGATCGTCGATACCCAGGACGGCATCTTCCCACGACCGCCATTTTTCTCGAAAACGCTTCAACATTTCAAATCTCCATGGCCATCAATTTTACAAATCGGCGCGCAGGCCCCACAGTATGAGCGAGTATCACGCCATTCGCTCCGAAAGGTGGATCACCTCTGCCGGTTGCCTCAAACCTGTGGCGACGACTGAAACTCTCAGCCGCCCTTCAAGCGCATCATTGAATGTCGCGCCGACGACGATATTGGCGTCGTCATCGACCTCCTCGCGAACACGTGTTGCCGCTTCGTCGACATCAAAAAGGGTCATGTCCGGTCCGCCGGAGATCGAGACGAGAAGGCCTCTTGCTCCCCTGACGGACGCTTCATCGAACAGCGGATTGGCAATTGCTGCCTCGGCGGCATGTCGGGCGCGGGCGTCTCCCGTTGCCTCGCCCGTACCCATGACCGCTCTGCCCATGTCACGCATGACTGACCTTACATCGGCGAAGTCGAGATTGATCAATCCTTCCTTGACGATCAGATCGATGACGGAACTGACCCCGGCATGCAGCACATGATCTGCCATTTCGAATGCATCCGCGAAGGTCGTCTTCGCATCGGCAACCCGGAACAGATTCTGATTGGGGATGACGATCACCGTGTCTGCGCATTCGCTGAGACGCTCGATTCCCTGCCGCGCTGTTCGCATTCGCTGCGTACCTTCGAATGTGAAGGGCATGGTGACGACGCCGACTGTCAGTATGCCCGCCTTGCGCGCAGCACGGGCGATGACGGGTGCGGCACCTGTTCCCGTTCCGCCCCCCATGCCCGCCGTCACGAAACACATATGCATTCCGTCGAGGTGGTCCATGATCTCATCAATCGACTCTTCGGCTGCCGCCTGTCCAATGTCAGCCAGTGATCCGGCACCAAGTCCTTCCGTGACGGTCAGGCCAAGCTGGACAAGGCGTGGCGCTTTTGACATCGACAAAGCCTGGGCGTCGGTGTTCGCAACGATAAACTCCGCACCCTCGAGATCGTGCATGATCATGTTGTTGACAGCATTGCCGCCGCCACCGCCGACGCCGATGACGGCAATCCTTGGCTTGAGGAGCGTTATGCCGGGTGGTGAAACGACAGTCGTTGGTTGCATAGCGGGAGTGTCCTGGTGGAGACTTTGTTCAAAGGTGACCACGCGCGGGGGCTAGTCAGCCAATGGCGTTCGACTGCCTCTCTTCGGCCAGCGTCGAAACACTGCACTTGCATTGACCCCACCGAAGCCGAAGCCATTGGATATCGCATACTCAACATCGAGAGGTCGGGCATCGTTTGCGACAAAGTCGATGCCATTGGCCTCAAGGTCTGGTGAACTGAGATTCAAGGTCGGGGGCGCGATCTGGTGCTGGAGCGCCAGGATCGAAAAAATAGCCTCAAGGCCGCCGGCGGCCCCCAGCAGGTGCCCCGTCGCCGACTTCGTGCCGCTGACGGCGATCGACTTCTTTTGGCCGAACAGGCTCTTGATTGCTCTGAGCTCTCCGAGATCTCCAACCGGGGTCGAAGTCGCATGTGCGTTCAGATGGCCGATTTCGTGCGGGGCGATACCCGCCTGGGCGATGGCAATCTCCATCGCCCTGCGCGCGCCGCTTCCGTCCTCTGGGCCTGAGGTAATGTGGTGGGCGTCGGCTGTCGTGCCGTACCCGACGAGTTCGGCAATCGGCGTCGCACCACGAGCAAGGGCGTGGCTCAACGCTTCAATGACGAGGATGCCTGCGCCTTCACCCATCACGAAGCCGTCGCGGGCGGTGTCGAAAGGACGTGAGGCCTTGGCCGGGGTCTCGTTAAAGCCTGTCGATAGCGATCTTGCCGCTGCGAAACCACCAAGGCTGACAATGTTCATACAGGCCTCGGTTCCGCCACAAACCGCAATGTCGGCTTCATTGGACCTGATCAGTCGCGCTGCATCGCCAATCGCCTGAACGCCGGCGGCGCATGCCGTCACCGGCGCTCCCAGCGGGCCTCTGAAACCATGCCGGATAGAGACTTGTCCGGCAGCGAGATTCACGAGAAAGGATGGAATGGTGAAGGGCGAGAGGCGGCGGACGCCGCGTTGGTCGACGGTACGCACCGCCTCCGTTATCGCGGGAAAGCCACCGATGCCCGATGCGATGATTGTCGCCGTTCTCAGTTTTCCTTCTTCGGAAGCTGGCTTCCAGTTCGCCTGTGCGAGAGCCTCTTCCGCCGCCGCCAGCGCAAAGATGATGAAGCGGTCGACCTTACGTTGATCCTTCGAGGGCAGGGTCTTGTCAGGATCAAATCCTCCTTCAGGATCTTCAGCCAGGGAAGGGACCACGCCTCCGATTTTTGAAGGCAAATCCCCGACGATGTCGTCGCCCAGCCGTCGGATCCCGCTTTTGCCAGCAAGAAGCCGGGACCAGGAGATATCGACATTTGCACCAAGGGGGCTGACGGCTCCCATTCCCGTGACAACGACACGACGCATTTGCATTTCCACCTGTTAACGATCAAAATTTTGGCATGCCTTCGGCACCCGACCGAATGACCGGTCGTGAACTTGGGACATGCGGTTCGCGCTATTCTCTTCTGATAGCGTGGGGCTACGGCCGAGCTGTGACAGCTATCGGCGACGAATATCCAAAAACCATCCGTTAGCCGCCATCGCGGCCAGCAATGCGCCGGACCTCGCTCGCTGCCGCATCGAGTACACTCGTCGAAAGCGCTTCATCCCCAATGATCCTGGACAGCGTCACCGCACCGACCATCATGGACAATATTGCCATGGCCTTTTCGCTTCGAGCTTTATCGCCACCCTCTCCGATAAGCTCTTCAAGCACCTCGAAGTGTGCTCGGATACCGTCTTCAAACGGGCGCCGAACTTCGGCGGTTTGACGCGCAGCGTCGGAGCCGAGAGCAACGAGCGGGCATCCTTCTGCCTTCTCGCCACTATGGTCTTTGGAAAGGTAGAAGGTGATGATCGATTCCAGCGGATCCGACGTGTCTGCTGCGGCATCAGACCACCTTCTCGTGGCGCTCTCGAGAGCACGCCGTGATGCAAGCGCCGCAAGATCGTCCTTGGATGCGAACTGCTTGTAGAATCCACCCTGGGTGAGCCCCGCACCCTTCATCAGGTCTTTCAGGCCAATCCCGTCGAAACCATGCTCTCGAAACAAGCGGCTGGCGACGTTGATCACCCGTTCCCGGTTTTCCTCTGCCTGTAAACGGCTCACTCGCATGTGGACCTCCAATTAGATTTCATTTGACATCTATATGTCTTTTAGAGTTAGAGTGCAATCTAATATTTTCAGGATGGCCGTCAAGAAGGGGCGATGAAATGAAACGGAAACTTGTTGTCACTGCAGCAGCAGTGCTGGCGCTGGCCGCAGGCGGAGCCGCAGCGCTGCTGCTTCCGACGCAGGCACCCGAGGCAAAGGCTGCCGATCCCCGGACTTTGGCGCCACTGGTCAACCTCGCGACGGCCAGGCTTCCTGGCAATTCGAGCAGCAGCTTTACCGGAACCGTTGGTGCCCGGGTCCAGAGTAATCTCGGCTTTCGCGTTCCCGGAAAGATCGTTGAACGTTTTGTCGACGTCGGGGAGCAGGTAAGCGCTGGACAGCCATTGATGAGGCTTGACGAGACCGATCTTCGTCTTGCTCTGACCGCCAAGCGAAACGCTGTCATCGCAGCACAGGCGACATTTGTCCAAGCGAAAGCCGATGAGAAACGCTTTGCCGTGCTGGTGAAGACCTCTGCTGCCTCGACGCAGCAATATGAACGATCGAAGGCCCTGCTGGATACGGCGACGGCACAGTTGGCCGCCGCTCAGGCTGACGCCGATGTCGCGGAGAACGAAGCAAAATATGCGGTTCTCGTTGCCGATGCAGATGGAACCATTGTCGAGACGCTCGGTGAGCCGGGCCAGGTGGTAACCGCCGGGCAGCCGGTTGTCCGGCTCGCGAAGTCTGGTCCGCGCGAAGCCATTGTCTGGTTACCCGAAACCATGCGTCCTGACATTGGAGTTCAGGCTTCCGCATCGGTTTATGGCAGAAACAATGCCGAAAAGGCCAAGCTGCGCCAGATCTCCGATTCTGCCGATCAGCAGACCCGCACCTATGAAACGCGCTGGGTGCTTGAAGGGGCCGCGTCCAATGCTCCACTGGGGGCGACCGTCACCATCGAAATCGAGAACAGGGATGCGCAAAACCACGCCGAACTGCCGATAGGCGCCCTGTTGGATGACGGGACGCGCACTGGTGTCTGGGTGATCGATCAGCAATCGTCCGTCGTGAAGTTTCGTGATGTGAAAGTAGAGCGGGTAAGCGAAGAGAAAGTGGTCGTCACTAACGTCAAGCCGGGAGAGGAGGTCGTTGCGCTTGGCGCACATCTTCTGAAGGATGGAGCGCAAGTTCGCACCAGCGTTGGGACAAAAGAGGTGACAAACTGATGAACCTCAATCTGTCCGCCCTTGCGGTTCGCGAACGCGCCGTCACGCTGTTCTTCATCGTCCTTCTGTCGCTTGCCGGCGTCTATGCTTTCGTCAAGCTGGGACGCGCCGAAGACCCCTCCTTTACCATCAAGACATTGACTGTCACGACTGTCTGGCCGGGCGCAACCGCGCGCGAGATGCAGGATCTGGTTGCCGAGCCGCTGGAGAAGCGCATTCAGGAATTGGCCTGGTACGACCGGGTCGAGACAACGACGCGCCCCGGCTTTGCCTATCTTACCGTCACGCTCAAGGACAATACGCCGCCAAGCGCCGTCGCTGAAGAATTTTATCAGGCGCGCAAGAAGCTCGGCGATGAAGCCAGAAACCTGCCGCAGGGTGTTCTGGGACCATTCGTGAACGACGAATACTCCGACGTCAGCTTCGGCCTTTACGCTCTCAAGGCGCAGGGCATGCCGATGCGCGATCTCGTCCGGGAAGCGGAAAAGATCAGGCAGGACATGCTTCATGTTCCCGGCGTGAAGAAGATCAACATTCTCGGCGAACAGCCCGAGCAGATATTCGTAGACTTCTCCTATGAGAAACTCGCCACGCTCGGCATATCTCCTCAGGACATTGCCGCAGCCCTTCAACGGCGCAATACCGTTACGCCCGCTGGCTCGATCGATACGCAGGGTCCGCAGGTCTTCATTCGCCTCGACGGTGCCTATGACAGTGTTCAGTCTATCGCTGATACGCCCATCGTCGCTTCCGGCCGCGCGTTGAAGCTTTCCGACATTGCTGAGGTACGCCGGGGTTATCAGGAGCCGGCAGGCTATGTCATCCGTCATGACGGCGAGCCGGCCATCATGCTCGGCGTGGTCATGCAGGAGGGCTGGAATGGTCTGGAGCTTGGCAAGGCTCTTGAAGAGCGCTCGAGCCAGATCGCACAATCATTGCCCCTTGGCATAACGCTGACGAAGGTCAGCGATCAGGCCGTCAACATTGACGCGGCGGTGGGTGAATTCATGGTGAAGTTCGCCATGGCCCTCGGCGTCGTGCTCTTCGTCAGCCTCATTGCGCTCGGCTGGCGGGTGGGCATCGTGGTGGCTCTGGCCGTGCCTCTGACGCTTGCTGTCGTCTTCATCATCATGCTCGAGACAGGGCGCTTCTTCGACCGCATCACGCTCGGTGCATTGATCCTGGCACTTGGCCTGCTGGTCGACGACGCCATCATCGCCATCGAGGTGATGGTCGTGAAGATGGAAGAGGGTATGGATCGCATCAAGGCGGCTGCCTATGCCTGGAGCCACACTGCGGCACCGATGCTGTCGGGAACGCTTGTGACCATTATCGGCCTGATGCCGGTCGGTTTCGCCGCCTCTGCAGCGGGTGAATATGCGGGCAATATCTTCTGGATCGTCGGTTTCGCACTGATTGTTTCCTGGTTCGTGGCGGTGATCTTTACGCCCTATCTCGGCGTAAAGCTGTTGCCCGATATCAAGCCGGTGGCAGGCGGCCATCATGCGATTTACGATACGCCGAACTACAGACGCCTGCGCGGTGCGATTGAATTCACCGTCAAGCACAAGTTCCTGACCTGCGCCATTGTTGGCGTTGTCATGGCGCTTTCGGTCGTCGGGATGGGTGCGGTGAAGCAGCAGTTCTTCCCCACATCGGACCGTCCTGAGGTTCTTGTCGAAGTCCGCATGCCAGAAGGCACGAGCATCGAAACGACGACCGCCACGGTCAAGAAACTCGAGGCGTGGTTGAAGCAGCAACCCGAAGCGAAGATCGCCACCAGCTACATCGGCCAGGGCGCCCCCCGCTTCTTCTTCGCCATGTCGCCCGAACTGCCCGATCCTGCCTTCGCGAAGATCGTTGTGCTGACATCCGACGCCCATGAGCGTGAGGTGCTGAAACTGCGTCTTCGGGAAGCCGTTGCGCAAGGGCTGGCGCCCGAGGCATTCGTCCGCGTGACGCAACTCGTCTTTGGCCCCTACACGCCATTCCCCGTCGAGTTTCGGATCAAAGGACCGGATGCCGAAGAGCTGTACAAAATCTCCGAGCAGGCACTTGCTCTCATGAGCTCGGTACCTGATGTCAGAAATGCCAACCGTGACTGGGGTAATCGAACACCCGTTGTCCGGTTCGTTCCCGATCAGGATCGCCTGAACCTCATCGGCATGTCGTCCGCCGAGGCTGCCCAGCAGATACAGCTCCTGCTGAGTGGCGTTCCCGTCACGCAAGTCCGTGAGAACATCCGAAACGTTCCTGTCGTGGCGAGAAGTGCCGGCGAAATCCGCCTCGATCCTGCCAGACTCGGGGACTTCTCGCTCGTGACGAGAGACGGCCGTGCGATCCCCCTCGATCAGATCGGCCACACGGAGGTGCGCTTCGAAGAACCGATCCTCAAGCGCCGTGACAGAACGCCTGTGGTGACGGTCCGATCCGACATTAACGAGGCGACGCAACCGCCGGAGGTTTCGCAACAGGTGATGACCGCTCTTCAGCCACTCATTGCATCTCTGCCTGCTGGCTACACAATCGAGATGGGCGGCAATATCGAGGAGTCCCTCAAGGCGAATACCGCCCTGGTGAAGGTGTTCCCACTGATGATCGCAGCGACCCTGATCGTCATCATCCTTCAGGTGCGCAGCCTGTCGACGATGACGATGGTGATGCTGACAGCACCGCTCGGTCTTGCAGGCGTCGTGCCGACCCTGATCCTGTTCAACCAGCCTTTCGGGTTTAACGCGATCCTGGGTCTTATCGGCCTGGCGGGCATCCTCATGCGCAACACGTTGATCCTCACCGAGCAGATCAAGGAAAACAAGGCCGCGGGTCTGGACGACTATCATGCCGTTATCGAAGCCACGGTGCAGCGAACGAGGCCCGTCATCCTGACGGCGCTTGCCGCGGTCCTAGCCTTCATTCCCCTGACGCATTCGGTTTTCTGGGGTTCGATGGCCTACACGCTTATCGGCGGAACGGCGGTGGGTACGCTCATCATCCTGCTCTTCCTGCCGGCGCTCTATGCTGCATGGTTCCGCATCAAGCCACCCAAGGCAGACATGGGTTCGACAGAGCACGGAAACTCGGAAACAGCGCAGCATTCGCTTGCTGCGGAATAGCCAACCCGTCCCTCCGCAGCAGATGATGCCGCGGAGTGATAATACTGCCTGGCGAGAGGTGGCGTGTGTTTTGCGTGCCCACTGGACCCTTTCGGAAACCATGCCCTCGTCCCGCTTCAATCCTGCCAATGAGGAGCCTTGACATGAACCCTGTCGTATCCATCTTCAAACATCCGCCGGACGGGGGTAGGGGATATCACCGGGATATGCGCGTCAGGTGGGCTCTCGAGGAAGTCGGCCAGCCTTACACTCTACGGTATCTGACTTTTTCCGAGATGCGCCGCCCCGAATATCTGGAAATACAGCCATTCGGCCAGATGCCGATCTACCAGGAGGGCGATCTCATTCTTTTCGAATCCGGTGCGATCGTGCTTCACATAGCACAGCGTTTCGCTGGCCTCCTTCCCGATGAAGCAAATGCGCGCTCGCGTTCCATCATGTGGATGTTTGCAGCGGTCAATACGATCGAGCCCTGTATCGCCTCTGGCAGCGTTGGTCATCTCAGTCAGCGGCTCCAGCAACTGGTCGATACGCTTGGAGGGAAGGAGTGGCTTGAGGGGGCTCAGTTCAGCGCCGGTGATCTCATGATGGTGAGCGTACTGCGGTCGCTCAAGCACTCTGATATTCTGCTGGATAGCCCTGGCTTGCAGGACTACGTCGAAAGAGGCGAGCAACGATCCGCGTTCCAGCGTGCGCTGGGCAATCCACCAGCGGACAGGCGAACGGCGTGAATTGACGGCATAAGCATCCGTCACACCTGTCACTCCCCAGGCGAGAATCCCGCATTAACTCGACCGATGTTTCCCGCTTCTGACCATGCGCCTCCTCAATTTCTGTAAGCGCGTTTTATTTCGCTTGCAATCTAATTGAAATATAGATTACAAACGAAATCTATATTGATTTCTAGTCCAACGCTAGTTTTGGAGAGCGTAGATGTCGAGAGACAAGATTGTTGTGGTGACCGGAGCATCCTCCGGCATAGGGCAGGCGACCGTGAGGTTGCTGTCACAGAATGGGTTCAAGGTGTTTGCAGGATCGCGCAATCCGGACAAAAGTGGACCGGTTCCCGGTGTCGAGTACGGGCGTCTCGATGTGGACAATGACGAGTCGGTGAGGCAATTCGTCGATTGGGTTCTGTCCCGTTCAGGCCGGATTGATGTCGTGGTGAACAATGCAGGCGTCTCTCTTGTCGGGCCGGTCGAAAGCACGTCGGACGATGAGGCGAAGGCCCTTTTTGAAACCAATCTCTTTGGCCCACTGCGCATGATACGAGCGGTATTGCCTGCGATGCGACAGCAGAATTCCGGTCTGATCGTCAATGTCAGTTCGGTTCTCGGCTTTCTCCCCGCACCTTATATGGGCCTTTATGCCAGCAGCAAGCATGCGTTGGAGGGACTGTCTGAAACGCTTGACCACGAAGTTCGGCAATTCAACATTCGCTCCGTCTTGGTCGAGCCGACGTTCACGAGGACAAGTCTCGATGTCAATGCGAAGCAGACGGAGATGCGTATCGATGACTACGCCACTCAATTAGCCAAATCCAATGAGGCCGTTTTTTCCGCCATTAGGACGGCAAGCAGTCCTCAGACTGTTGCTGCCGAAATCATGGCAGCAATCACAGGTCCTCACAAAATGCGCAGGCCGGTTGGAAAACAGGCTACGCTTCTGAGCCGCCTGAAACGGTTTATTCCAGCCAAGGCATTGGATGGCGGCATCAGGAAAACGTTTGGGCTCTCCCGGCTGTAGGCATTCGCGGAGCTTGCGCACCACAAGCAGAAAGTAGGGCGTCGGCATTCGGAAACTTTACGGCTTGTCTCGGACACATTTGCTTACCTTCAGCTCCGAGGGCGGAGAGTCGATGACTGTGCGCCTGAAGGGCAAGACACCGATCGGCCCGAAGGGCCCGGATTACCGCTTGGTGGTCACGCGCTTGCATAAAAGTGTCCGACGCAACCCGCGGATTGCGTCGCGGACGGATCACCGCCGGCGCTAGCAATCAATGTTGCACTAGATGTTTGTCGCTGAATAAAACTCAAAGGGGAGAATGTGCTGAGAAAGAGTAGTTGGTCTATCAGCGTCAAGCGCTTCTGCCATGGCTCGGACCAGAGTCTCCGCCAGTAGCCTTGCAGGATGGGATAGGACCACCTTGATCAACCCCTCCGCAAGACCTGCCCTCGTTTCATTCGTCAGCTCGTGAGCAATGACGACAGGGCGTTGTGCCACAGGCCCGCCATTCTCGCGAAGGGCTTGCATTACGCCGGTGATGCCGCCGCCGGCAACGTAAAGTCCGACCAAATCCTGTTCGGTTTGGAGAAGACGGCAAGTGGCTTCATATGCGATCTCGGGTTCCTCAAGAGTGGCGACCGTTTCCAGCATTTGAAAGCCGGGCGCGCTTTCTCGAAAATACGACCGGAATCCCATTTCGTTGAGCTCCTGGGCCAGATACCGATGGCTGCCAACGAAGACAGCGACCTTGCCGCCGTTGGCATTGAGTCCCGCTATGAACCAAGCGGCGGTCCGACCCTTCTTGACGCAGTCGTTGCCGACATAAGCCGCGCGTGCGGCAGTTGAGAGGTCAGAGATCATCGTCACGACGGGAATGCCTTCGGCGGCAAGACCGTCTACGGCGTGGTTCACTTGCGGATGATCTGACGTAATTATCCCAATCACGTCCGCCTCCCGGCTGAGGGAGTAGATTGCCTCTGCAGCTTTGTCTGGTGCGAGATCGTTCATAAACCTCACGATCGGTCGCCCATGCGCATCCGGAAAAGCTTCTACGGCCGCCGTCAGCAGTTCGCCCCACATCTGGTAAAGCTTTCGATGCGACTGCTTGAGAAGGAAACCGAACTTGATAACTGGCTTGTCGTGTTCCAGCCGCCGCTCAATCGCCGTGACTCCGTGATAGCCTATCTCCCGGGCGGCATTGAGAACCCGTTCGGCGGTCTGTGCGCGGACTGGGTCGCGGCCATTCAAAACGCGATCGACCGTTGAAATACTCACGCGGGCAGCTTTGGCAAGATCTGGGATAGTCGGTCGGGACATCGAAGCCTCTCATAAAATGAAGTCAATTATGAGAGTATTTGAGAGTAAAATCCATCCCTAAGTTGACAATCAGGTCGGTTTTAGTGATTTGTTCCTCATGAAATACCGCCGTTAAGGCAGAGAGGACTTGGGAGAGTCCTTTCATTTGGAGGAAAATCTTTCATGTCCGGGACCTTGAAGGTGGCGCCGCTATCGGGCGGCGGCGGCGCTCGCGCGCCTATAAATGACGAAAACGACTTTGTCCTTGAGATGCGGTCAATCACCAAGGCTTTCCCCGGTGTGCTCGCGCTTGACGAGATGAACCTCCAGGTCCGTGCCGGTACCGTGCACGTGCTCGTTGGCGAGAACGGCGCGGGCAAGTCAACCCTTATGAAGATTCTGAGCGGTATGTACGCGATCGATGGCGGCGAGATCTATTTTCGGGGCGAAAAGCTCGATCATCAGAATGCTGCAGCGGCACTCGATCGCGGCATTTCCATGATTCATCAGGAGCTTAGCCCGGTGCTCGATATGACGATCGCCGAAAACATCTTTCTCGGTCGCGAACCTGTCCGCGCCGAAACCGGGCTTCTGTCCAAGTTCGTCGACTTCGACAGGATGAACAACGAAACAAAGGTCCTGCTCGCCCGCGTAGGCCTGCGTTACAGCCCCGACACGAAAATGCGCGAACTGTCGATCGCGACCATGCAGCTCGTCGAGATCGTCAAGGCAATCTCGCGCGAAGCCTCTCTTGTCATCATGGACGAGCCGACATCAGCAATCAGCGACACCGAAGTCGCGATGCTCTTCCGGCAGATCGCAGAGCTGAAAGCCGCTGGTGTCGCCATCATTTATATCACGCACAAGATGGATGAGATCTTCCAGATAGCCGACGACATTACCGTCATGCGCGACGGTCAATATATCGCTGCGGGACCGGCTAGTGACTACAATACAGGCACGCTTATCTCTAAGATGGTCGGGCGGACGATTTCCGAGGTATTTCCCAAAGAAGAAGTGCCGATCGGTGAGGTCGTCCTGTCGGTCGAAAACCTGACCCGCCACGGCGTCTTCGAAAACGTGAGCTTCAATGTTCGTGCTGGCGAGATTGTAGGCTTATCGGGTCTCATAGGTGCCGGCCGAACCGAGGTCGCGCGCGTGATTTTTGGACTTGATGGCGCCGACGCCGGAGTGGTCCGATTGAACGGTGCTGCTTTGAAGCTTGGCTCGCCGAGGGACGCGATCGCCAGCGGCATTGCCATGGTGTCCGAGGATCGCAAGTCGGAGGGCCTGGTTCTGTGCCGGTCCGTGGGCGAAAATATCTCTTTGGCAAACCTCAAGAAGTTCACCTCGCGGCTGTTCATCAGCGAACGGCAGGAGGAAAGCGCTGCGCAGCACATGATCAAGATGCTGCAGATCAAAACGCCCAACACAGCGATGACTGTGGAGAACTTGAGCGGCGGCAACCAGCAAAAGATCGTTCTTGCGAAATGGCTGCTGGGCGATCTGAAGCTTCTCATTCTCGATGAGCCTACGCGCGGGATCGACGTGGGATCCAAATCGGAAATTCACAAGCTCATGACCGAATTCGCCCGCCAAGGGCTCGCGATCATCATGATCTCATCCGAGCTGCCCGAAATTCTCGGGATGAGCGACCGCGTGGTGGTGATGAGCGGAGGCCGGGTGACCGGTGAACTTACAAGGAGCGAGGCGACGCAGGAAAGCATCATGCGCCTCGCCACGGGAGGACATTGATGAGTATAGATCCAGTAGCAGGAGCAGAAAAGCGGGAGGGACGGGTGCTGCGGGGTCTACGGGAGATGAGCTTCTCCCAGATCTATCGCAAGTACGGCACCGTCCTGATCTTCGTCGGCATCTGCATCCTGGCCTCGATGTTGAGCCCGACGTTTTTGACGGAAGCAAATCTCACTAACGTCCTGAGACAGGTGGTCGTTGTCAGTCTTTTGGCCTGTGGCATCACCTTCGTCATCATCCTGGGGCATATCGACGTTTCCCTCGGTTCGGTTCTTGCTCTTTGCGGGGTAATCGCGGCAAGCGTGATGTCGATGACCGGCAGCATCGTACTTGCGGTGGCAGCCGGTCTTGTCGTGGGTGTCATAACTGGCACGATCAACGGCTTCGTAATCACGTTCTTCCGAATCCCCTCGTTCATTATGACGCTTGCCATGACGACGGTCGCACGCGGAACCGTTCTGCTCTATACGGGCGGATCGCCCGTAACTGGCCTCGGTGACTTCAAGGTCATAGGACAGGGTTCACTAGGCCCAGTCCCCATCTCCGTGCTCATTCTGGCGGTAGTGGTCGTCCTGTCGTGGCTTCTGCTCAACAAAACCAAGTTCGGTCGATACGTCTATGCCGTCGGCGGGAATCAGCGCGCCGCACTTGCCTCCGGAATCAACCCCGACAGCATCGTCATCAAGGCGTTCATTTTCAATGGCGTCCTCTGTGCCGTTGCCGGCATTGTTCTGATGTCGCGCATCAATTCCGGCCAGCCCGCAGGCGGCGTTGGCTACGAGTTTGACGCGATCACGGCCGTGGTTGTCGGTGGCACCAGTCTGATGGGGGGGACCGGAACCATCACCGGTACGATCATTGGCTCCATGATCATCGGCGTTATCAACAACATCCTCAATCTCATGAATGTCAGCTCCTACTGGCAGCAGATCATCAAGGGTCTGATCATTGCGATCGCGGTGATCCTTGATGTTTGGACGAAATCAGCCCGTGGCAAGAAGAAGGCATAAACCCGTTCCAGGGACCTTCGGTCCCGGAAATAACTCTGTGTCGGCGGGATTTCCGCCCCTGCACCAACACACACCCTTTGGGAGGAAACCATGAAAGTTATCGCAAAATTTGCTTTCGCCTGCGCAGTCTCTCTGGCCGCGCTTTCTGCAACCGCCGCAACAGCAGTCGACAAGTTCGTCGTCGGTTATGCCAACATGGCCGACACCGACGTGTTCGTCATGGCACGTAAGAATGCCTTCATCGAGGCTGCCAAATCTGACCCGGCAGTGACGGTCAATTTCTCTGACGCGAATAACGATGTCAGCAAGCAACTCGACCAGATCGATAACTTCATCGCGCAGAAGGTCAATGCCATCGTTGTCGTGCCGGTCGACTATCAGGGCATTGTGCCTGGAGTTGAAAAGGCCAATGAGGCGGGCATTCCCGTGATTGCTCTCGGGATCCAGTCTGCTGGCGGCAAATATACATTTGTGGGCTCAAAGAACATCGATGCCGGCCGCCTTCAGGGCGAATACATGAAGGCGAATCTGCCGAAAGATGCGAAGATTCTCTATCTCGAAGGCACGCCGGGTCTCTCCCACACGCAGGAGCGGAAGAAGGGGTTTGAGGATGCGCTCGGCCGATCGGATGTTGCGACGCTCGCAAGTCTATCGGGCAACTATGATCGCGCCGAGGGCATGAAGGTCACGGAAGACTGGATCCAGAGCTTCCCGAACTTCGATGCCATCGTTGCTGCCAACGATCAGATGGCGCTTGGTGCTCTCGAAGCCCTGCAGGGAGCCAATCGCCTTAAGGGCGTACTGATCTCGGGCGTCGACGGCACGGCCGACGCGCTCAACGCCATCAAGGCCGGCACGATGTCCCAGACGATCTTCCAGGATGCAGCAGGGCAGGCCAAGGCTGCCTTTGAAGTTGTTGAAGGCCTGAAGAAGGGCGAACAGGCGCCGGCGGAAAAGCTGGTTCCGTTTGCCTCGATCACCAAGCAAAACGTCGATCAGTACGCAAAGAAATAACCCTCCCAAGGGAAGCGTGTCGGGAAACGAGGCCCGGCACGCAACGACACAGGCCGGTGCTCTGCTGGCGCCGGCCATCCCTTTCATCAGTTACAGAAAGATCATAGGAAATGGGTACCAGGATCGCAATCATCGGGGCGGGACTGATGGGGGCAGACCATGCAAAGATCGTGGCGGAAGATCTGCCGGGCGCAACGCTCCAAGTCGTGTGCGACATGGACGCTGATCGGGCGAGAAAAGTCGCGGACCGCTACGGCGCTCGGGATGTGGACGTGAATCCGGATGGTATCGCGGCACGACCGGACGTCGATGCGATCATCATTGCGAGCCCGGACTTTACGCACGCGACCCTTTCGTTGTCCTGCATCAAGGCGGGCAAGCGGGTCCTTTGTGAAAAGCCCCTTTCGCAATCGTCATCGGAGTGCCTCGATATTCTCAAGGCGGAGGAGCAGGCTGGTGAGCGCTTCATCATGCTTGGCTTCATGCGCCGCTTCGATCAGTCGTACGTCGAGATGAAGCGAGCCGTGCAGGATGGTGCGATCGGCCGAGCCCTCATGATGCATAACTTCCACCGCAACGTGGCGACCCCGGCTGCCGACTTTACCGGTGCGATGGCTATTACCAATTCGGCACCCCATGAATTCGACGTGGTGCGCCATGTCCTTGGCACCGAATACATTTCGATTTCTGCGTTCCAGCCAAAGCGCTCCGACACCCTCGTCGCGCCCGTTCATATGGTGCTTGAGACGGCGGACGGTCAGCTTGTCAACATCGAGATCAACAACAACGCAGCCTATGGCTACGATGTTCGTGCCGAACTGGTGGGCGAAAAGGCGACAATAGCGATGAACCCGGTGAACTACACGCGGGTCGACCGTAATCTGGGACAGAGCACGAGCTACGAGGCCGACTGGCGTGGCCGCTACCATGAGGCCTACCGGCGTCAGAACAGGGCATTCCTGCGCTTCGCGGAGAGCGGCTTGTTCCCAGAGACGGCGTCCAGCAGTTGGGACGGGTACTGCGCCGCCGTCGTTGCCGAGGCGGGAGTGCAAGCGCTGAACAAGGGACACAAGATGCCCGTGGAGATGATCATGAAGCCGGAGTTCTACGCATGAAGCTGGGTTTTGTTTCAGACAGTCTGGGTGGTCTGCCGTTCGACGAGATGCTCGACCATGCCCGCCGGCTCGGGGTTTCCGGAGTGGAAGTCAACACCTGCGGCTGGTCCACCGCTCCGCACTTTGACCTGCCGGGGATATTGAAGGACGGTAACGTGCGGAAGGGCTTCCTCGCGTCCTTCGCAGACCGTGGACTGGAGGTCATCAGCCTCAACGCCAACGGAAACCCGCTGCATCCGACTGACCCCGCGCAAGGGCAGGGCCTTGAGGATACAATCCGAGCGGCCGGCGAGCTCGGGGTTAGTACTGTCTGCTCCATGTCGGGCCTCCCCGCCGGAAACGCAACGGACACCATGCCGAACTGGGTGGTTTCCTCCTGGCCTCCCGAAACGCAGGCCATACTCCGGTATCAATGGGAGGAGAAACTTATCCCGTACTGGACGAGGATCGCTGCGCTGGCAAAGGAACACGGGGTCGAACGCATCGCGCTGGAACTTCATGGCAACCAATGCGTCTACAACGTTCCGTCCCTGCTCAGACTGCGGGAGGCGGTGGGCCCTGTCATCGGCGCAAACCTGGACCCCTCCCATCTTTTCTGGATGGGCGCCGATCCTCTTGTGGCGGCGGAAGCGCTCGGCGAGGCCGTCTATCACGTCCATGCCAAGGACACATTCCTGAACTCTCCGAAACAGGCCGTTGGCAGCCTCCTAGAGAACGGGAGCCTGATGGACATTCCCGCCAGGAGCTGGTCCTATATCACGCTCGGTTTCGGCCACGGAGAGGAATGGTGGCGACAGTTCTGCTACAGGCTGAAGATGGCAGGCTACGACGGCTGGCTTTCTATCGAGCATGAAGACGTCCTTCTGAACAGCCTGGAAGGTCTGGAGAAGTCTGTGGCGCTGCTCCAAGCCGTCATGCCAGTCGCCAAGAGCGACTTCAAACCGCAGGCGATCTAGGAGCCGCCAAACGGACCCCTGCTCAAGATCAATTCGCTGCCGGCGGCATGCTTCCGGCAGAAAGTCGTCTGCGCCGAGGCGGGCGCGGTTCAACACGTATCAGAGACGCGAACATGCAGAAAACGCTCGACGTCATCACCATCGGCCGTGCCGGAGTAGACCTTTACGGCGCTCAGGTCGGCGGCCCACGTAATCCTTCATTTCAGTGATGATCCAGTTGCTCGCCCGTTAACAGCGAAAGGATAGACTTAGTATAGGGGAAATCCCGTGCGCGGGTAAACTTGCACCAAATCGGTAAATGTTATGGGACAACAAAGCGGCTGCTCTTCGCATGTGCGAACCGAAAGCGGACCGCCATCTTGCGGCCCTAAATCGCTCAGTTCATCACTTGAGGTGGATGTCCGAATTGGGGCACAATGGACCAAGTGGAAACGATTTCCGCAGATGTGCTTATTAACTAGCTGAATTTGCAAGTCTCTATAGAATCAGGCCCCCGCAACCAAATCCCAGTTTCTGTCCGGCCAGCACGGTCGATATGTTGATCTTCTTGCGATAGAGGCAGGCGCGTCCACAATTGGTGACGATGATGTCCCGATCATGGAAGGGGTAATCAATCTCCGGCAGGCCAATGTAGGGTCGCAAAGAGGCGGTGTAGAGATCGGCCGGCACTTTCATGCCGATAGCCTCATGCGGCCTTTCACCATTGAATTCGCTGACGAATGCATCGAAGCGTGCCTGTTGCTGAAGAAGGTTACCTTCGGGCGGGCGAGTTGCCTGCTTCTTCAATGTCAGATGCATGCGCTCATGAGCATGCGCTGCAGTGCGCTGATCGGTGTTGGGATAATCGTCGGTGGCCTCGGCACTATCAGGCCCATCTGGCCTGCCGGTCAGGCTTCAGGACTTGTGTGCCGGGACAATATGCAGGCGACCATAACGCACGGAACGCTCGGCGATAACGTGATCGGCAAAATGCTGAACCTCGCCCATCGGCCCCTTGAGCACGCCGACTTCAAGACAGTTCTCAGCATCGAGATGCACATGCATGCTGGCAATGGTCAAGTCATGGTGGTCATGGAACGTGCCGGTCAGTCGGCGGGCCAGATCGCGGGCAGTGTGGTCGTAGACATAGGACAAGACGCCGACGCAGTTCTGGTTGGAGCCCTGTTCCTGCGCCGCCTGCTTCAGGCCAGCGCGTGCCAGGTCTCGCAAGGCTTCCGATCGGTTCTGATAACCCTTGGTCTCGATGGCACGGTCGAGTTCCGCCATGAGGTCTTCATCGATGGTGATCGTAATCCGGTGCATAGCCAAATCCTTCCTGACATCAGCCCACAAGGTCAGATGGTTCTGGCCTCCGCGTCGCCTATTGTCCAGTCGGAAGTACGGCAAACAGCGTATGTCGGGATTGACGGCACTGCAAGTATGATGTTCTTTGCAAATCAGCATACTTTCCATCGGATTTCCTGAGAGATCAGTTTCATGTTCAAGAACACATTGCGCGGCCTCGCATTCGCATTGTCGCTTGCCGCTTCGTTTTCCGCGTCCCACGCCCTTGCCGAGCAGAACCTCAATTTCTCCTGGCCGATGAATGTCGGGCCGCTCAATCCGCATCTGTATTCGCCTAACCAAATGTTCGCGCAGAACATGGTCTATGAAACGCTGGTTCGCTATGAAGCCGACGGCACGATCAAGCCGTGGCTTGCAGAATCCTGGGAAAGCTCCGCCGATGGGCGCAGCTATACGTTCAAGCTGCGCGAAGATGTCAAATTCTCCAATGGCGAGACATTCGACGCTGCAGCGGCAAAGGCGAACTTCGATGCGGTGCTCGCCAACCGCTCGCGCCATGCATGGTTGGAGCTTGCCAACCAGATTGTCTCGACCGAGGTCGTCGATCCCTACAGGCTGAAGGTTACGCTGAAGGAGGCCTATTATCCGCTGCTGCAGGAACTGGCGCTTCCGCGCCCGTTCCGTTTCGTCGCGCCTTCGCAGTTCAAGGATGGCGGCACCAAGGACGGTATTGTGGCGCCGGTCGGCACGGGGCCTTGGAAGCTAACCGAAACCCTTCTCGGCGAACGCGACGTCTTCACGCGCAATGACGGCTATTGGGGACAGAAGCCGGCCTATGACAAGGTCACGGTTAAGGTAATCCCCGATCCGAACACCCGCGCCATTGCCTTCGAAACCGGCGAGATCGATCTGATCTACGGCACGGACGGCCCGATCTCACCTGATACCTATGAGCGATTCAACAAGATGGGCACCGTTACGGCAGCGCTGTCCGAGCCATTGGAAACACGCGTTCTCGCCATCAACACCAATCAAGGTGCCACCCGCGACCTGGCCGTCCGCAAGGCGATCAATCACGCGGTGGACAAGGACACGATGATCGCGACCATCCTCTATGGCACGCAGCGCCGGGCAGACACCCTGTTCGCCACCAATGTCCCCTATGCGAATATCGGCCTCAAGCCCTATGCCTATGATCCCACCGAGGCGAAGCGGCTACTCGACGAAGCAGGCTGGAAAAGCGAAGGCGGCGGTGTCCGCAGCAAAGATGGGCAGCCGCTGTCCATCGAACTCTGCTTCATCGGCACGGACGCTGTCAGCAAGTCGATTTCCGAGATCGTCCAGGCCGATCTTCGCAAGATCGGCATCGATGTGAAGCTGACCGGCGAAGAGGAGAGCGCGATCTATGCGCGCCAGCACGATGGCCGCTTCGGGCTGATCTTCAACCGCACCTGGGGCGCTCCTTACGATCCGCACGCCTTCGTAAGCTCGATGCGCGTTCCCTCCCATGCTGACTATCAGGCGCAGCTCGGCCTGCCGGACAAAGCCGAGATCGATGCCAAGATCGGCAAGGTGCTGATTTCCACCGACGAGACGGCACGGCAGGCGCTGTACCGGGATATCCTGACGCGGCTCCATGAAGAGGCGGTCTATCTGCCGCTGACCCATGTCACGGCCATCGCCGTTGCCAAGCCCGAAGTCGGTGCAATCCCCTTTGGCGCGATGTCGAGCGAGATACCCTTCGATCGCCTGGCGCCGAAGGCGAACTGAGTTCCATGACCGGGTTCATTCTCCGGCGGGTCATCCTGCTCGTGCCCATGTTGCTCGGCGCCTCGCTCGTCATCTTTCTGATGCTGCGATTGGGGCCGAGTGACCCGGCCATGGATTACCTGCGTCTGTCCAAAGTGCCGCCGACGCCGCAGGCGCTCGCCGATGCGCGCCAGATGCTAGGACTCGATCGATCCATCGCCGTTCAGTATTTCGATTGGCTCGGCAAGGCGGTGCGCGGTGATTTCGGAGTATCCTATGCGACGCAGCGGCCCGTGCTGCCGGATCTCCTGCATTTCCTCCCGGCGACGCTGCAACTCGCCGGTGTGGCGCTGGCTTTGACAATCGGTATTTCCGTCCCGCTCGGTGTCTGGGCCGCGCGATATCGTGAGCGCTGGCCCGATCAGGCGGTCCGTTTCCTCGCCTTTCTCGGTGTTTCCATGCCGAACTTCTGGCTCGGCTTCCTGCTGGTCATGGTGTTTTCGGTGCACCTTGGCTGGTTGCCACCGATGGGCCGCGGCGGTATCGCAAATATCGTCATGCCGGCAATTGCGGTTTCCTTCATGTCGCTCGCCATCAATGCCCGGCTGCTGCGCGCCAGCATGCTTGAAGTCGCGGGCCAGCGACATGTCCGCTACGCCCGTCTGCGAGGCCTCTCGGAGAGAGAGGTGGAGAGGTCACATATCCTGCGCAATGCCTGGCTGCCGATCATCACGGCAATGGGCATGCATATCGGCGAACTGCTGGGCGGTACGCTGGTGATCGAAAGCATATTCGGCTGGCCCGGCGTCGGACGTTATGCCGTTTCGGCCATCATGAACCGGGACTATCCCGTCATCCAATGTTTCACGCTGGTCATGGTAACGATCTTCGTCGTCTGCAACCTGATCGTCGATATCATCTATGCCTGGGCCGATCCGCGCATCCGGCTATCCGCCGAAGGGGTCGAATAATGACCGTCTCACCGACACGGGCGAAAATCCTCGCGCCGCGCCTCAGCACCTATATCGCTTGCTGCATCATCGTCCTTCTTGTGCTGGCGGCAATCGCGGGGCCGTGGATATCGCCGCACGATCCCGACCAGGTCGAATTGACCCAGCGGCTGCGGGCGCCCGACGCGACCTTTCTGCTCGGAACCGATCATCTCGGCAGGGATATTCTTTCGCGGCTGATCGCGGGCACGCGCGTGTCGCTCGGCTCCGTGGCAATCACCCTCGTGGTGATCCTGGGTCTCGGTATCACCATCGGCGGCATATCCGGTTTTATCGGCGGTCGTGTCGACCAGATCATCATGCGGATCACCGATGTGTTCCTCACCTTCCCGACGCTGGTTCTGGCACTCTTCATGATTGGCATGCTCGGAACCGGCCTCGTCAATGTCATCATCGCGATCGCGCTATCGCACTGGGCATGGTACGCGCGCATCGTCCGCGGCATCGTGCTGTCGCTGCGGCACAGGGAATTCCTGCTGGCGGCGCGTCTCAGTGGCGCGGGGCCAATCCGTATCTTCGTCGAGCACCTGCTGCCCGCTACACTGTCGCAGCTCCTGGTGCTCGCGACACTCGATATCGGCCATATGATGCTCCATGTCTCCGGCCTGTCGTTCCTCGGCCTCGGCGTGACGCCGCCGACTGCCGAATGGGGCGTGATGATCAGCGATGCAAGGCAATTCGTCTGGACCGCGCCGATGCTGATCTTCTGGCCCGGTTTTGCGCTGTTCATCGCCGTCATGGCCTTCAACATCCTCGGCGATGCGCTGCGCGACCGCCTCGACCCGCATCTGAGGGCAGAACATTGCCACTGACAGCGAAGAGCCTTTCCATTCGCAACGTGACGGTGACCGCGCCTCATGGCGACCATGCACATGTTCTTGTCGATGACCTGTCTTTGACGCTGCAGCCCGGCCGCGTGCTGGCCCTGGTCGGCGCCAGCGGATCGGGCAAATCCATGGCCTGTGCGGCAAGTCTCGGGGTATTGCCGCCGGGCGTGCTGCTCGAAGCCGGCGAAGTGCTGCTAGACGGCAAATCGATGCCAGCGCGGGAGTTGCGTGGCAGGCATGTCGCGACGATCATGCAAAACCCGCGCAGCGCCTTCAATCCCGTCCTTACCATGCGCGACCACGCGGTCGAAACGTTGAAAGCGCTTGATCGCCATGGAGCGGACGCGGAGCACGGGATTGAACTGGCCATGGCCGAAGTGGGCCTGGAGGAGCCGCAGCGGGTTCTTGACATGCATGCCTTCGAGATGAGTGGCGGCATGCTTCAACGCATGATGATCGCATTGGCGTTGCTGAGCGAAGCCCCCTACCTCTTTGCCGACGAACCGACGACCGACCTGGACCTCGTCGTGCAGATGCGCATCCTTGAGCTGATCGAAAAGCTTGTGCGGGAGCGTGGCCTCGGCGTCCTGCTGGTTACGCACGACATGGGCGTGGTGGCAAGGCTCGCCGACGACGTCGCGGTGCTGGATTTCGGCATGCTGGTGGAGCAGGCGCCGGTCGAGGAGATCTTCAGCACTCCACGCCATGAGGTCACGCGCATGCTGGTGGAGGCCCATCTCGCGCTTTACGGAATGGAGCTTGCCTGATGATCCTGATCAGCGCCGATAACATCAGCAAAACCTATCGGACTTTCTCGGTGGTCGGGGCCAGCGCGCCGCGTAAAGTGCTGGATCAGGTTTCGCTCTCGATCAACGATGGTGAGACCGTTGCCCTTCTCGGCCGCAGTGGTTGCGGCAAGAGCACGCTCGCCCGCTTGTTGTGCGGGCTTGAACGGCTCGACAGCGGTGCGGTGTCCTACCGGGGCACGCCAATCGATAAGCTTGGAAAAGGCGAACGGCTGTTTCGCCGCGAAGTGACGCTGGTGTTTCAGGACTCCCTGAGTGCGGTAAACCCGCGCTTCGATGTCCGGGCCGCCATCAGCGAGCCGCTCAGGCACCTGACAGGCCTCGATGCATCCGCGCGTGACGCCCGCGTCGCCGAACTGCTCGACATGGTGCAGCTGTCGGCCGACATCGCCGATCGGCTGCCATCGCAGGTCAGCGGGGGCCAGTTGCAGCGGATCTGCATCGCCCGCGCGCTCGCGCCGAAACCCAAGCTGATCATTCTCGACGAAGCCGTGTCGAACCTCGATATCCACCTTCAGGCCTCGGCGCTCGCGTTGCTATCCGAATTGCAGAAGAAACAAGGTATTGCTTACCTCTTCGTCACCCACGATCTAAGGCTGGTCGAGCGTTTTGCCGACAGGGTTATCGTGATGGAGGAAGGTAAAATCGTCGAAGAATGTGCGACGGGAGAGATCGAGCGGCTGTCGCATCCGGCGTCTCGTCTCCTGAAGGACGCCGTTTTGCCGGCTCTACCCCACAAGCGCTCCGGTTGCGTGTAGGTCTCGACGCGTTAGAAGGCACTGCTTCGCGTATGTTGAGTATCGAGTATAACCAATAACTTAGTCCTCAACTCAGCAAATCCGCTCTTCACTGCCTGTTCTCATCCGCCAATCCGCCCCATGTTGGTCCAATTCTCAACCTAGCTGGACGACGTCATCAGCCACCGCCCGGACAAGACGGAGGTCATGGCTGGTCAGCAGAAGGCTCATGCGCTGCTCATCCACGAGATCGCGGAGAAGCTCTATCGTCTGCCTTTGCACCAGCGGATCGAGCCTTGAGGTCGGCTCATCTGGTTGTGTACAATGCGGCATTTGAACGCCATCATTGGTCGCTGAGCTCACCTGAAGCGATGGCGCTATCATTGAGGGATGATTGATGTCAGCAAACGCGACGAGTTTTACCAGCAGGCATATTGCGGCGGCGTCTGTTCCCTGCGCGACAGCAATATCCACCGCCGCAGCCAGGGCCGTGAGCCGATCGAGATCGGCAAGCTCTATTACAGCAATGTCGATGCTGACAACGACGTGTCAGGCTGAGGCCATGCGCGACGTCGCGAGAAAACCGGCGATGAAGTCAACGGCCTCTTCACCGCTTCTCAAACCGAGGTGAATACTCTTCTGTATCCCTGATTTGCCGATACTGACGGGACGAACTCCGAGCTCGGCGGCTTCCCGACGCACCAGCCAGTTCGGGATGGCGCTGACGCCGCGACCGGCTGCGACGAGCTGTAGCATCATTTCCGTGGTCTCGACATTCCGGTGGTGGCGCGGGCGGCAATTTGCAGGCGCAAGGAAATGCGTGAACACATCCAGCCGCTCGGGTGGCACAGGATAGGTGAAGAGCGTTTCATCCAGCAGATCCGCAGGTTCGGCATGGTCCTTGGCCGCCAGAGAGTGATCGGCCGGTACGGCAAGAACCAGTTCGTAGTCGAACACCGGTAGATAATGGATGCTAGGCGCTTCGATCGGGTCCGGGGTGATCAGGATATCGATCTCGTATCCGGTCAGCGCCGCCACGCCGCCAAAAGCAAATGATGTCGTCAGTTCCAGGTCCACATGCGGCCAGTCTACCAGATAGGGCTTTGTCACGCCCATCAGCCATTGGTGACAGGGATGGCATTCCATCCCGATCTTGAGCGAGCCTCGCTGTCCGTAGCGGTAGTCGGACAAGACATCCTCAGCCCTTTCGATCTGTGGCAGGACGCGCTGCGCCAGCGCGACGATGTAGCGGCCGGCCTCGGTGAGACGAAGATTGCGGCCGTCCTTTTCCCACATGGAGACCCCATAGCGTTCTTCGAGCTTGCGGATCGTGTGGCTCAGCGCGGACTGGGTCACATTCAGCCGTTCTGCCGCCGCCGTCAGACTGCCCATGCGATCGACTTCGCGCAGGATCGACAGATGTTGCCTGTCCAGCATCGTTATGCGCCTCCTTGGTCGAGGGGAAAGACTTCTATCTGTTCGCTTTCTCGAACAGGAACCGGCCGGTGATCTTCGTCGACCGCGACCATGGTGAAATGTCCGGTAGCCGTGATATGCCGCTCGCCCGTCAGAAGGTTTTCCGACCAGAGTTTTGTCTCGACGGACATGGAACTGCGGCCAACGCTCGCGACACGTGCCTCCGCCTCGACGATTTCGCCGATCTCGATTGGCCTTGCGAAGTCGATACGCTCGGATGATGCCAGCACCACTAGCTTTCCGGAGTAGCGCGATGCCGTCACGAACGCAGCTTTTGTCATGTAGGCGATTGCCTCGCCCCCGAACATCCGGCCGACGCTGTTAGCCTGATCCGGAAAGACGATTTCGACCATGGCAAGCATCTCGCTTTCGCCCGGCGCGTCCTCGGGAAGCAGTTTGGGTAAGGCGTAATGCGCGGCGTTCTCGCCCTCTGGAACGGCAACCATATGGAAGACGCCGCGCGTACAGGTATGCCGTTGACGGCCGACAATCGTCTCTGCCACCATCTCGACCTCAACAGTCAGGGAACGGCGGCCAGCCTTGACGGGTCTTGCCGTGAATTCGACGATGTGCCCGATGCGTGCGGGCTGTTTGAAATCGATACGTTCGCAGGACGCGGTCACAAAGGGTGCGCGCCCGAAGCGGGTCGCCGCGATGAAAGCGACTCGATCCATAAGGGCGAGGCCGGTCCCTCCGAACAGAGTTCCGTGATGGTTTGTGTCACCAGGGAAGACGATATCGACGAGTTGTGTTGTCGACAGGTGCTGCATGGGCTTGTCTGTCGTGTCGGTGCTGATCATCGGCGCTGCCATCAGGTTGTGGCAGGGCTGGGCAATGACGCAGAGACGACGGCGCGGAGATGCCGATCGCGAAAGCGGCACTCCGGGACACCCCGCCCGTGGACGTTATCTGTCGTGGCAGGTCTCCTGGCTCGCGGATGACCGCTCCCGCCCGTCTTCCCGGGATAAACCCAGTGACAAAAATGGACGTTCGCTAGCCGCTTACAGTTGCGGGGGCAGCTCCGGCATCTGACCGAATTCCCTCTTAGCTCCGGACTGTCGTCCACAGAACCACGACGGTAAACCAATGTCCCATGCCGCTCGTGGGGTCAAGGCCTCGTTTCCGGTCGGCGGGCCAGACCCACTTGTCCCGCAAGCCATGTCGCTTACCCAAAACCATGAGGACGGCTCATGCTTCAATGAAATGAAATCAATTTTTCTCCATCAACGGCTCAGGCATAAGAGGGGCGCGCTCCAGGCCATAGACAAGCTAAAGATTGTTGATTGAGAAACACGAGAGAAAAAATGAGAGCACTGAAAGAAAAAGAAACAGATTCAGGTTTTTTCTCGGTCCATGAGAACAATATTGCCATGAGCGGTGAATTTACGTTCGCTCTCAAGAGCATTCCTTTTGACGAGGATTATCAACCCTCGGAAAATACGCGGCTCACGACTAACTTCGCCAATCTGGCCAGAGGGGAGAGCCGCCGGGAGAATTTGCGCAACGCGCTGAGGATGATCGACAATCGCTTCAACGCCTTGGCGCATTGGGACAATCCGAAAAACGATCGTTATTCTGTCCAGCTCGAGATCGTTTCCGTCGAGATGAGGATTGATGCTGAAGGCAATACTGATGCTTTCCCCCTGATCGAAATCCTGAAAACGAATATCGTCGATCATAAGACAGGCGAACGCATCGAAGGCATCGTCGGGAATAATTTCTCCTCGTATGTTCGGGATTATGACTTCAGCGTCGTGCTGCCGGCTTACAATAAGGATCGCCCGGCATTTGGCACGCCGGAGAATTTTGGCGATCTGCATGGAAACCTGTTCAAGTGTTTCCTGAATTCAGATGCCTACAAAGAACACTTTCAAAAACTTCCGGTCATCTGCCTGAGTGCCTCCAGCAGCAGGACATACAGCCGGACCGGTAATCAGCACCCTGTATTGGGTGTCGAATACCAGCAGGATGAATTGTCGTCGACCGATCGATACTTCCAGAAAATGGGATTGAAGGTTCGCTTTTTCATGCCGCCGAACAGCGTCGCGCCTTTTGCATTCTATTTCCTCGGTGATCTGCTCGACGATTACACCAATCTCGAGCTCATCGGCACAATCAGCACCATGGAGACTTTTCAGAAGATTTACCGGCCCGAAATTTATAATGCCAATTCCGCGGCAGGGGCCTGTTATCGTCCGAGTCTCGGGCATCAGGACTACTCATTGACGCGTATCGTCTACGATCGCGAAGAGCGTAGCCGGCTGGCTGTCGAGCAGGGAAGGTTCGCTGAGGAGCACTTCATCAAACCCTATGGGACTGTTCTTGAGCAATGGTCTACCAAACACGCCCTTTGATGAACTGAAAGCATAAGGTCCCCCATCATGAAAACACTGTTGCCCACGTCAACCGCCGGCAGCTTGCCGAAACCTTCATGGCTTGCAGAGCCTGAGAAACTCTGGTCGCCTTGGAAATTGCAGGATGACGAACTGATCGAGGGCAAGCAGGACGCCTTGCGCTTGTCCTTGGACGACCAGCGGCAGGCAGGTATCGATATCGTCAGCGACGGCGAGCAAACGCGCCAGCATTTCGTCACGACATTCATCGAGCATCTCGATGGTGTCGATTTCGAAAAACGCGAGACCGTCAGAATCCGGGATCGCTATGATGCGAGCGTTCCGACAGTCGTCGGCGTCGTGTCGCGCAAACAGGCGGTTTTTGTCGAAGACGCCAAGTTCCTGCGTCAGCAGACCAAACAGCCGATCAAATGGGCTCTGCCGGGGCCGATGACGATGATCGATACGCTCTTCGACGACCACTATAAAAGTCGCGAAAAGCTGGCCTGGGAATTCGCCGGGATCCTGAACCAGGAGGCCAGAGAACTGGAGGCTGCCGGGGTGGATATCATCCAGTTCGATGAACCCGCATTTAATGTCTTCTTCGATGAGGTGAATGACTGGGGTGTTGCCACTCTGGAAAAGGCAATCGAAGGCCTGAAATGTGAGACTGCCGTTCATATTTGCTACGGCTACGGTATCAAGGCCAATACGGACTGGAAAAAGACTCTTGGGTCGGAGTGGCGGCAGTATGAGGAAACTTTCCCCAAGCTGCAGAAATCCAGCATCGGCATGATCTCCCTGGAATGCCACAACTCTCACGTTCCGATGGATCTTATGGAACTGGTTCGCGGCAAGAAGGTGATGGTCGGAGCGATCGATGTTGCGAGCAATACCATCGAGACGCCGGAGGAAGTGGCCGCTACTCTGCGAAAGGCACTTCAGTTTGTCGATGCCGACAAACTTTGCCCTTGTACCAATTGTGGCATGGCACCCCTGTCTCGCCGGGTAGCACGAGGCAAGCTGAATGCTCTCGCCGCAGGTGCGGAAATCGTTCGAAAAGAACTGTCAGCCTAGCGTTACCGGAGCCGCAGGAGGCCGACATGAACATGGTGAACCACCGCTTCGATATTGTGGACAAAGCCACGTTTCGCAACGGCATGTCGCGTCTCGGCTCTGCGGTCAACGTCGTCACCACCACATACGGCGGGAAGCGTTACGGCTTCGCCGCATCGGCTGTTTGCAGTGTCAGCGACACGCCGCCGACACTTCTCGTCTGCATCAATCGAGCCAGCTCATCTTTTCATGCGTTTGAGCGTGCGCGACACTTCTGCGTCAACACGCTGATGCCGGGCCAGGAGGATATCTCGAACGCTTTCGGCGGAAAGAGACCGGTGAAGGATCGATTTGCGCTTGGCGAATGGAAAGACGGCCTCACGGGTGTCCCGATTCTGGCTGACGCCTCGGTCAGCTTTGAATGCGAGCTGACCAATGCCGTCGACGAAGCAACGCACCGAATTCTTTTCGGGTGCGTGATCGACATTCGCGAGAGCGAAGAGCAGGCAACGCTGCTCTACTGCATGCGTCGCTATCTCAAGGGATAGCGGATACAGGCCGTCGTGACACCGGCGTTCACCTCTCCCACCACATCCTCCGAAACTCTGTTGTATGTAACGCACAAGATGGAATCCATGTTTTGCAATAGCTCCATTTCGGGGTTCTACAGGTTCAGGGGGCGGGAGCGAGGGGTTTGTGCCATCCCCTCCTGATGCCCTCGACGTCGCAGGGCTGCGACCAGCAGTCGTTCGGTCCATTCGACGATCGCGGCATTCAGCGTCCTGAACACGCTAATGAAGCAAACCAGTTTTTCCAGAACTTCAGCCACGTTCACCGGGTCACGGGTGCAGGCTTCGGCCGTCTTTGGCACGGTTCGACAGCTATCGGGCACGGCATTGTGAAGGATGTGATGCCGAACGCATCACCGTTTCGGTGAAATGTTGCAAAGCTCCACTGATTTCGAGCAAAAGCTGCGGCGCGGTGGGGTTATGATCGAGCCGCTATGCGCCACGAGCGGCACGAAATGGTGGGAATTGATAGAGGACATGCGTGTGAGTGAAATCCTCAAGCTCGGAGAAAGAAACCAGATCGACGCCTTCGCGATGCAGATCGACGATATGGCGAGGGCGGACCTTGAGCAGCTTCATGCGCTGTCGATTTCGGTCGGCTGGCCGCACCGCCCGCAGGACTGGCAGTTCTTGCGCGACGTCGGCAAAGGCGTCGTTGCGATCGATGACATCGGCCGCATCATGAGTTCCGCCATGTGGTTCCGTCAATCGCCCGAGCTCGCAACGATCGGCATGGTCATCACCTCGCCGCGCTTGCAGACGCATGGCACGGGCCTCTGGCTGATGGAATATGCGCTACAAGATCTTGACGGCATAGATCTGCGCCTCAACGCAACGCGGGCTGCCCAGAGGCTTTACCTGTCCCTCGACTTCGTGCCGGAAAAGATTGTTTATCAGTGCCAGGGTATCGTCACCGATGCGCCCTTCGAGCAGGATTTTTCCGGCGACTTGCGGGTCTTGGGCGCTGATGATCTCGCCGCAGTGACGGCGCTCGACGCGGCGGCCTTTGGCGTGGTGCGCTCAGGCGTCATCGAAAAGCTCATGGCCCATTCGCGAAGCTACGGCCTTTTCCACGATGGCGTACTGAAGGCTTTTGCCCTCTGTCGCCGGTTCGGGCGCGGCCATGTCGTCGGGCCGATTGTGGCCTCGAACGACGAGGAGGCCGTCGCTGTCGTTTCGCCGCATATCCGCGATCATGAGGGTCGGTTCCTGCGTCTCGATACGCACTACGAAACAGGTGACTTTGCACTCTTCGTGCAGCGCAGCGGTCTTACCGTCTACGATACCGTACTGACTATGTCGCGGGGCAAGCGGCTTGCGGATTTTGCGACGGAGGGAACGCGTGCGCCGGTGACGTACTCACTGGCCAGCCAGACACTTGGCTGATCATGCTGAGGCGACCGGCGGACCTGCACATTCGGGACCGCCGTTGTTAAGCCCAGCCTTAATCGGGCACTCAGGCGAGATCGTCTGTCGATCTCTTGCCCTTTCAGTCATCCTGTTCGAAGCGCACGGAATACGTCGTGCAGGACCAAGGAGAAGACGTAGCGATGAAACGAGAGAACCAGTTTTACATCAACGGTGAATGGCAGGCATTCGCCGATGTGAACCTGCTGCCGGTCGTCGATCCGGCGTCTGAACAGGTTACCGGCCATGTCCCTGCCGGAAGCGCCCGCCACGTTGACCTGGCCGTGGCCGCCGCACGCAAGGCCTTTCCCAGTTTTGCCCAATCGAGTATCCCGGAGCGGCTTGCGCTTCTGAAAAGAATGCATGCGCTCGTCATGGAACGCGCCGAGCTGTTCGCTCAGGCGATCGTGAGCGAAATGGGGACGCCGATCAGCTTTGCCCGGTCGTCGCAGGTCTTCTTTGCCGCCGAACATATCCGCGTCCAGATGGAGACGCTCGAGACATATCCGTTCCTGTCGGTGAACGGAGGCCTCGCGACAGCGAAAGAGGCCATCGGCGTCTGTGCCCTCATCACCCCCTGGAACTGGCCTCTCTACCAGATCACCGCCAAGGTGGCGCCCGCGATTGCCGCTGGCTGTACGATTGTCCTGAAGCCCAGCGAGCTTTCGCCTTACAGCGCAGTGCTGTTTGCCGAACTGATGCACGATGCGGGCACATCGCCCGGTGTGTTCAACCTGGTCAACGGCACGGGCGAGGCCGTTGGTGCTGCTCTGTCCAGCCATCCGGATGTCGACATGATCTCCATCACCGGCTCGACGCGTGCAGGCGTGCTGGTCGCCCAGGCGGCCGCACCGACCATCAAGCGCGTGGTTCAGGAATTGGGTGGCAAGTCGCCCAACATCCTGCTGGATGATGCCGATTTCGAAATCGCGGTCCCGAAAGGACTGCAGGCGGGCATGCGCAATGCCGGCCAATCCTGCAGCGCGCCGACGCGGATGCTAGTGCCAGCGCACCGGCTTTCCCAAGTGGAGGAACTGGCACGCAACACCGTCCATGCCATGGTGGTTGGCGATCCGCGCGACGCCGCGACAACGATGGGGCCGATCGCCAACCGCGCCCAGTTCGAACGCGTTCAGACTATGATCAGGGCCGGCATCGATGGCGGGGCCAAGCTCGTGGCAGGCGGACCTGGTCGTCCTGGCGGGATCGAGAGCGGCTTTTTCGCACAGCCGACGGTCTTTTCCGACGTCACGCCTGACATGCGCATCGCGCGCGAGGAAATCTTCGGCCCTGTCCTGGCGATCATGCCCTATAAGGACGAGGAAGAGGCTATCACAATCGCCAACGACACGGTCTACGGTCTCGGCGCGCATGTGCAGTCAGGCGATATCGACCGGGCGAGACGCGTGGCGAGCCGGATCCGCGCGGGTCAGGTTCATATCAATTATCCGGCTTGGAACGGTGCGGCGGCATTCGGCGGCTACAAGCAGTCGGGCAATGGGCGCGAATACGGCGTCCACGGACTTGAGGAATATCTCGAGACGAAGTCAATCCTCGGCTACTGACCGACTGATGCCAAGTTGCCGCTTCGCCATGGCGGCGGCTTGAGCGACTGACGCAGGAGCTTCAAGAAAGCGGTGGAGCGGGCGCTCCGCCCGTGCCTCGATCCCAGCATGGCGATGATGTCGGCCGAGGGAAGCTGCCAGTCGGGCAGCACTTCCTGCAATCGGCCGGCGACGAGGTCTTCAGCGACGCTCCATTCCGACCGCATCATCACGCCCTGGCCCGCCAGTGCCCAGTCTCGGATGACCGAACCGTCATTGCTCGACATGGCTGGATTGATACGCACTGTCGCAGTCTCCTGCCGGGGCCCGGTGAAACGCCACAGCGTCACGTCTTCTTCGTTCTCGCGGACGGCAAGGCAGCGATGCCTGGCGAGATCTGCCGGCTCCAAAATCGGCGACGCCGAAGTCAGATAGTGCGGACTGGCGCAGAGAATGCGCCGGTTCGGCGCCAGCGTCGTTACCACTTGGTCGAGATGTCCCCGCGCGCCGATGTGAATGATCACTTCGAAACTCTCCATGAGCAAGGCGGAAGGGTGGTCGGACAGTTCCAGCGTGGCGAGCGCGCTCTTATGCTCGCGCGCGAACGCCTCCACGACGGGTGCGACATGCTGCCTGCCGAACCCGTGTGGGGCTGCGATCCTCAAATGTCCCCGCACCACGCCCCTGCGGTCCGCCAGGGCTTCTGACAGCTCATCGATTGCGTTGCTGACGATAACGCTGTGCGAAGCGACGAGCGAGCCCTCCTCGGTCAAAAAGAGGCTTTTGCCGGTTCGATCGATCAGCCTGACACCCACTTTTTCTTCGAGCGCACGAAGCCGCTGAGTGACGGCTGGCGGCGTCACGTTGAGCTTGCGCGCGCTCTCCGCCAGGGATCGCGAGCCGACAAGGACCGAGAAGAAGGCGAGATCATCGGATGTAAGCATTAAGTTCGTCCTGAATTTAATATTCTAATCACATTAATTTTCATCTTCATACTCAGGAGGCAAGACGTTTGATCGAAGAATCGCGGAAAAGCCTCGATTGTCGCGGCCGCGCGGGCGACAGCTTCGTGATGAAGCTAGGCTATGTCGGCGCCTGGAGGACGATCGAGACGCTGCGTAACCTTCGTCACGGTCACCTGAAGAACTCCGACGTTCAAGAACAGGCAACTGTCTCAAGTCAGCAGCCAACCTGCACCAGAATAAGAACGGCTTTCGTCCAGACGGCGCAAGTTACCGATGTGTTCTCCCGGACCATTTCCGGTAGGGATGAGCAGTCAATCCATACAATGAGACGTTTGGTCGCCGGCTGCCTGGTGAGACCGACTCAAATGCTTATCCCTCGGCATAGACTTCAGCGAGATCGCTTAAGTCCCAGTTTCCGCCAGACAGCACGGCGCAGACCTTTTCATTTGGCTTGAGATTTATCGAGCCAGCCAGCAGCGCCCCCACCGTGATCGCGGCCGCCGGCTCAGCAATCAGCTTGGCATCTTTTGCCAACGCACGCATGCCATCAACGATATGTCGGTCTTCAACCAAAATAATCTCATCGACGTATTTTTCAATGATGGGAAACGGATTCTGGGCCGGCACGCTGAGCCGCAGCCCGTCAGCAATCGTGTTCAGCAACGGAAGCGAAGTGCGCTCCTTATTGATCCGGCTCTGGTAATATTTCGGCGTCAAAGAGGGCTCTACGCCGATGACGCGCACGGAGGGATTAGTTTCCTTGATGGCTGTTGCGATACCCGAAATCAGTCCGCCACCGCCGACGGGGACGATGACCGTATCAACGTCCGATAGATCATCGAGAATTTCGCAGCCGATCGTTCCCTGGCCTGCCATCACAATCGGATCCTCGAAAGCGTGGATGGGGGCATATCCGTTTTCGGCGGCCATCGCGTAGACGTGTTTCCACCGCGCTGCATTGTCTCCGTCAAAGAGAACGACCTCTGCCCCCAGCGCTTTTGTGTTCGCGATCTTGATCTTCGGTGATGTGACCGGCAGCACCAGAATAGCCTTCACGCCCAGCATACGGGCGGCATAGGCTAACCCCTGTGCGTGATTGCCCGAAGATGTCGCGATAATCCCGTTTGCAATTTCGTCCCTGGACAGCGAGAGAGCCTTGTTGAGCGCGCCGCGAATCTTGAAGGCGCCAGTAACCTGCAAGGTCTCAGGCTTGAGGTAGAGTTCGCAGTCGACAACCTTTTCAATCTTGTCTGCGCGCAACAGGGGCGTATGCCGGATATGGGGTTTCAGGCGCGCTCGCGCGTCCTGGATGTCCTGAAGGGTCGGGAAGCTTGTCATGGTGATCACTCGAAAAAGGAAAAGAATGCGCCAACATTGTTGGCGAGGGCGTTCTGGTAGATGGACCGGGCAGTCGTGTTATCCTGGATCGCCATGCCGGTGGAATCGAAGATCGTGATTTCCTCATCATTTGTCCGACCGGATTTCGCGCCGAGCAGGACCTCTCCTATTTCGCCATGGATGTCGTCCATGGTGATGATGTTGTTTGCGAGCGGATGAAAGGTTTCACCCTTTTGCGAGCACTGCGAAATGGAATCGACGACAATCTTCGCGTTTCGGAATATTTCGGGTTCGAGTTCCTGTTTGCCGCGCTGATCAGTGCCGATCGCAACGATGTGGGTTCCAGGTTTTACCCAATTGGCCTGCACCAGATCGCCTTTGCCGCGCGTCGTCGTGATCAGAATGTCCGCCTTTTCGACAGCGTCTTTCTTGGACGCCGCCAGCGTAACCGGTATGTTAAACTCGCGCTCTATGTCCTGCTTGTAAGCAGCCAGGGCCGCCGACGTGCGGCTCCAGGCGTGAATCTCGTCGATCTGCATGATCCTGCTAATCGCGCGGATCTGCATTCTCGCCTGATTGCCCGTACCGATCGATGCAATGACACGGGAATTTTTTCGGGCAAGGGCCTTCACTGAGACGGCGCCAGAAGCCCCAGTTCGAAAGCCTGTGATCAGACTTCCATCCAGTATGCAGATAAGCGCGCAGCTTGTGGCGTCGAACAGCAGAATGGTTCCCATGCTGTTCGGCACGCCATGCTGCTCGGGGTTGTTGGCGAAGCCGCCGGAATGGGCTTTCATCGAAATCATTTCCGCCTGCTTGTGATAGCCAAGCTTGAAATCGATCTCTCCGCGTCCGTCCGGCAGGTGGATGCCGATATAGTCGGGTTGTGCGACCTGGTTGCTGCTATAGGCCCTGTAGGCGTCTTCCACAGCGCCTATCACCTGCCGCATGTCGATCAGGCGTCTTACCTGATCCTTGTTGAGTAGGAGCGTTTGCATCGCTGACATCGGTTTGCTCGCAGTTTCCTGCAGTCGCGTGCGACTGCTCGTGTGATGACCATGCCCGATATTTGTCTTCATTTTTCGCCGCATAGACTGCCGGTGAACGCAGATTGTTGTGATTGACGTCGCGGCTTACGCATAAAGTTTGCCGACGACGATGGACCGGACGCGTGCGTTTAGCTGGCGGTGGCGATCTCGACTGCAATCAAAGCGCGCCGACATTCACCTTCGATCCGTCAAAGAAGCGCGACAGCCGGAAGGGCGTGGGATCAACGCAGGGTTTGTCATTGGCAACCAGGTCGGCCGCGAGTCGTCCAATGCCCGGACCGATGCCAAAACCGCGACCGGACCCGCCGGCCGCCAGATAAAAGCCGCGCACGCGGTCGACTGCAGAGATCACCGGCACTGCGTCCGGTGTGCAGTCCACATAGGAACCCCAGCTATCGGCGATCGTGACGCCGGCAAGCGCCGGAAACTGGTCGTGGACACCCTTCAGCATGGCGGCAATTGTGCGCTTGCTGGGGGCCGGATCAAGAATCCGCATCCGCTCGAAGGGCGATGTTTCCTGCATCGTCCATCGTGCCAGCGCTTCCGGACCGCGGAACATCGACGTACTGACGCCGACCTGTACGGCCTTGAGCCGCTTCAGGAACATCGGCATGAACCAGCGGGCATAGCGCATGCCCTGGGGCGTCAGGTCAAGTGTTGCCCTGCCGCTGACGGCCAAAGTGTAACTGCCATCGAGCCGGCGCGTCAGCGAACATTCGGGTGTGTAAAGGGCATCGCCGACATCCACCGTCGGTACTGTGCGCACCGCCGTCTGGCGGACACTTGCCTGCGGAAATATGACGCCGTAGGGCCGACTGAACATGGATGCCCATGCGCCGCCGGCATTGAGGACGGCCTGAGTCCTGATCGTGCCTTTTTCTGTGATGACCCCGGCGACTGCGCCGTTGACAACATCCAGCCCGCGCGCGGCGCAATTCTGGTGGATGGTTGCGCCGAACTTGCGGGCACCGCTCGCGATTGTCGGAGCGGCAATGGCCGGCTCGCCCTTGCCATCATCAACGGAATGAACCCCGCCGAGCCATCGACGCCCCTGCGCCGGAACGCTTTCATGTGCCTCCTTGGGGCTCAGCATGCGCGTATTGACATCGAACTTACGGGCGGTCGTCTGCCATTGCTCCCATTCCGCCAGCTGTTGCGGATTGTCCGTGGCATAGAACAGGCCGCACCGGCGGAAGCCGACATCCTCGCCGATCTTCGCCGCGATCTCGTCCCACAGGTCCATGGCGACGCCCGAGAGTGGCAATTCGCGCTCATCCCGGTTCTGCCGGCGGCACCAGCCCCAGTTGCGGCTCGATTGCTCCGCGCCAACCAGACCTTTTTCCAGTAGCGCCACGGAGAGACCACGTTCGGCCAGCGAAAATGCTGCGGACGCGCCGATGATGCCGGCACCGATGACCACGACATCGGCCTTGGCCGGGAGTTCCGGGTCGCTTGGGATGGATCTGAGCAGTGGAGTCATGAATCTTGACCTAGGTGAGTGGTGTTCTTGCGACCGGATGTCCGTTGGATTTAATGGCCAATGACGGCAATCGCGTCGATCTCGACGAGATAGTCATAGTGCAGTTCAGGGACGGGAACGACTGTGCGGGCGGGGCGCGCCTCACCCAGCCGTTCGGCATAGACCGCGTTGAAACGCGGCCAATTGCTGACCCCAACGATATACGCCGTCACGCGGACGAGATCTGCCAGCTGCCCGTCGGCGGCCTTGAGGATCGCCAGCATGTTGTCGATTGCTTGCGCAGCCTGCGTCTCGAAACTGTCGTCGGGCAGGGGCTCCCCATCGGGGCGGATCGGCAACTGGCCGGATATATAAAGATGATCACCGCCACGCCTTGCCTGGACATAATGCCCAGCCGGGCGCGGCGCGTCATCCGTGCTGATGTCCAGCAATCTTGTCATTACCAGCCTCCAAAGCGCGGCCAGACGGCTTCCACATCGCGCGAGACCCCGCGCACGATATGATAGGCGCCGTGCTGTGCCGCGGTCGCACAGGCGTGGTTGGGCAGGATGCGGACGCGGTCTCCGACGGCCAAGTCTGGAAGGCGGCCGTTGGAACCCGGCCGGACAGCAATGATCCCGTGCTCTTGGTTCGCATCGGCAACGATCACATCGTTGAAAACTTCGCCGTTGACGTCGCAGACCAGACCAAAGCCCATGTCGAGGGGCTGTTTGCTGGTGCCGCGGTCCCGCGACAGCGACATCCAGCCGCCATCTGTGATGATCCAGCCCTTATCGCGCTGGTGGCCGATGACGGTGGCGAGAACGCTGAGCGCAATGTCATCCACCCGGCAGATGCCGATCCCGGCCATGACCAGATCGAAGAACACGAAGACTCCAGCGCGGACTTCGGTCACGCCGGTCAAATCCTTTGCGTGATGAGCCGTCGGCGTTGAGCCGACACTAACGATGGGGCAGGGCAGGCCGGCGGCGCGCAGGACCTGCGCGGACTCGACAACAGCCCGGCGTTCTGCCTCGGCGAAGCGTTCCTGAGTCTCCGGGCCGCCGCCGCGATAGCTATCACCGGCATGGGTCAGTACGCCGCGCAACTCGGCGCCGGCGGCAAGTACTTCGCCGATCTGAAGCAGCCGGGCATGGTCATGGGGCGGAACGCCGGAGCGATGGCCGTCGCAATCGATTTCGATGAGGGCTGGAATGCGTAAACCCGCCGCCTTGGATGCTGCGGCAATAGCCTCGGCCTGCTCGACATTGTCGGCCACGACCATGAGGTCGATGCCGCGGTCCCGCATCTCGGCGACACGAGCGAGCTTGTCGGGTGCAATCCCAACCGCATAGATCACGTCGCGCACGCCTGCTGCGGCGAACTGTTCGGCCTCCTTCAAGGTCGATACGGTCGCAGGCCCTTCCGGCGAGGTCATGACCTTGCGGGCGGCCTCGATCGACTTGGCAGTTTTCAGATGCGGGCGTAGAGAAACGCCCAGTGCATCGAGACGCGTCCGCAGCCGCGTGATATTTCTCTCCATCCGATCCGCATCCACGATAAGGCAGGGCGTTTCCAGGGTGTCGAGCGTGCTGGCGAAATTGGGTTCTGTACGCATTTGGAGCGTCCTTACATCCATCAGTCCGGTTTCCGGTTTGATCCCAATTTGCCGCCAATTCATAAAGGCTGCAATTAATGACTAGTGAATGTTGGATTTAGCTTTCTGTTAATCTCTTCACCTCCAGGCCTTGCCTTGAGCAGGCTTTTCTCGTGGCAGTCAGAGTTTCGGCCCAGGAATATTGTCTCTGGCATGGTCGTTACGACCGAGCCTGTGTTGCCGGATGACGCGGTGATTGCGGTTCGTGGTTTGACCGTTAACCTACCGCGCGGCATGGAGCGTCCACACGCTGTTGAGAACGTACCCTTCGATCTCAAGCGTGCCTAGATTCTCCGCAACATCGGTGAATCCGGCTCGGGCAAATCGCTGACGGCCAACACCATCTTCGCGCTGTTGCCGAAAGTGATCCCCGTTTTCGGCAGGCACCATCAATCTCAACACTGTGCCGCCTTCCTGCGATGCTGACCAACGCCCCGGACGCTTCCTTCTGACCGGTTCAGCCAATCTAATGACCCTGCCGCGCGTGTCGGACTCGCTCGCAGGGCGGATGGAGGTGGTCCGATTGCTTCCGCTTGCGCAAAGCGAGATCAAAACTGCCGGCGGCAGCTTTCTGCGCGATGCATTTCAAAATGAAGCCAAGGGCGGAGAAGCCATCGTCGGCGATGATCTGATGGCCGCGGTTCTGGCCGGTGGATATCCAGAGGCGCTGGGTCGTAGGAACCTGAGCCGCAGACATGATTGGTACGAAGATTATGTCGAGGCGATCGTCCAACGCGACGTTCGCGATGTCGCGCAGATTGAACAGATTGCACAAATGCCAGGCCTGTTGCGCATCCTGGCCGAGCATTCGGGACAAATCGTGAACTATTCCGGGATCGGCGCCGCTATTGGGATGAATCACGTCACAACGCAGAAATACGTCGGCATATTTGAGAGCCTTTTCCTTGCCCGAACGGTTCAACCCTGGTTTTCCAATAAACTTAAACGTCTGACCAAGAGCCCTAAAATCCATTTTCTAGATTCCGGTCTTCTTGCATCTCTGCGCGACCTGTCTCTTGACTGACTCCGACATGATAGGGGGAAGGATTGTCGGTATCGAGATCAAAGCGGCGGCATCCGTGACGAATTCCGATTTCCTGGACTGCGCATATTGGCTGAAGCAACAAGGGAACGATTTGTTTCAGGCATTGTCATGTACGACCATGACAAGGTGATCCCGTTCGGAGAGCGGCTATCCGCTGTCCCAATCGCGGCGTTGTGGCGTTAACAGGTAACTCGATTGGGGCTTCGCACCCCAGAACTTTTGGAAGTGTGGCGACGAAAACTGGACCGCAAGCGACCGATGGGAGTAGCAACGTCGTTAAAGAAAAAGCGGGCCGGCCGACTGGCCGCCCCGATGGAAATAGTCTTGTTTCATTCCGCTTACGCGGGACGCTCCTCGCCTGCATTCGGCCGCCAGGTAATCAACCTCTTCTCCGCAAAATCCAGAATGAGGTCAATAACAAGAACGAAGACCGCCAGGATGATGATGCCCGCGAAGACGCCGACCGCATCGAAGTTGCCTTCCGAGCGGGCGATTAGATAACCGAGGCCAGCGGAAGCTCCCAGATATTCGCCGATGATTGCGCCGACCACGGCAAATCCGACGGAGGTGCGCAGCGACGACAGAATCCAGCTCGCCGCAGCGGGGAAATAGACGTGACGCAGCAGATCCGAACGCTTGGCGCCAAGAATGCGAGTATTGGAAAGCACGACCGGATTCACTTCGCGCACGCCCTGCATGGCGTTGAAGAAAGTGACGAAGAAAACGAGCGTAACCGCAAGCGCAACCTTCGACCACAGGCCGAGGCCGAGCCACAGCACGAAGATCGGAGCCAGAACCACACGCGGAATGGCGTTCACGGCCTTGATGAACGGATCAAGCACTCGGGCGACGAAGGGGCTGAGGCCCAGCCAGACGCCGGCGCCGACGCCGAGACCTGTACCGATGAGATAGCCAAGCACCGTTTCGCTCAGCGTGATGCCGACATGCTTGTAAAAACCGGCATCGGCAACCCAGTCAATCACCTGTTTGACGATGTCATAGGGCGCCGGAAAGAAGAACCGGTCGATGGCGCCCGAGGTGACACCGAGCTGCCAGCCTCCCAAAAGCACGACCAGAAGAACGACCTGGATGATACGAACATTAACGGCTTGCATAGCTTTTCTCCACTTCGCCACGCAGGGACGCCCATATATCGCGATAGAGCGTCATGAATTTTGGATCGAGTTTGATTTCCGCAACGTTGCGGGGACGTTCAAGATCGACAGGGAAGCTCTCGATGACGCGGCTCTTCGGGCCAGCAGCGAGAACAACAACCCGGTCTCCGAGCGCAATCGCCTCTTCCAGATCATGGGTGATCATGACCACCGCACGGCGGTCCTCCTGCCACAGGCGCAGCAATTCGTTCTGCATAAGGTGGCGGGTATGGATATCCAATGCGGAGAAGGGTTCGTCCATGAGGATGACCTTCGGCTCGGTGATGAGTGCTTGTGCCATCTGCACGCGTTTGCGCTGCCCACCGGAGAGCTGGTGCGGAAAGCGGTCTCCGAATCCCTTCAGGCCGACCTTTTCAAGCCAGGACTGAACCTTGGCGCGCCGCTCATTTTCGGGAACGCCGCGGAACATCAAGCCAAGCTCGACATTCTGAAACGCTGTCTTCCAGGGAAGAAGCGCGTCCTGCTGGAACAGATATCCGATGTTGTTCTGTACGCCCTTGACGAGCGAACCGTCGATGGAAACCTTGCCCTGCGCTGGCTTCAACAGGCCCGCAATGGCGTTGAGAATGGTGGACTTTCCGCATCCCGTAGGCCCAACGATGGAGAGAAACTCGCCATCGCCGACCTTGAGATTTACGTTTTGTACGGCAACAAACGAACCGAACGCCATGGTCACATCATCGATTGCTACCATCGGCGGGGGCTTCAGTTCCGTCACGGGTTCTAGCTTTCTGGCTGGCGAAGACATGGCGGCCTCTCAGTTTGCGGCCTTCGAGGCAGCAGCCTCGACGAACTTGTTGGTGTAGGTGGTGTTGAGATCGATCGTCGCCTTGGCAACCGCATCATTGAAGCTTTTCAGAACCGAAAGCGGCGTTTCGAGATCGGCAGGCTCGAACTTGCCGTCTTCGGAGAAGATCGCCTTGGCTGCTTCGACAGCCTTGATGTAGGTCTGCTTGTCGCCGGACACGAAATCATCGGGAAGCTTCGCCACGATTTCTTCCGCAGAATGCTGCTTCATCCAGTGCAGCGCCCGAACCGTCGCGTTGGTGACTTTCTGAACCACTTCTGGATTGGCATCGATATAGTCCTGCGTCGCGTAAAGGACCGATGTCGGATAGATGCCGCCATAGACATCCCTGGCGCCCTGATCGCTACGGGCATCGATGAGGATCTTGCCCAATCCGCGTTCCACGACGATGGTCGCGGCAGGATCGTAATTGACGAGCAGGTCGATCTTGCCCTGCTGCAGAGCGGCTACGGCTGCAGCACCCGAACCGACGCCGATGATGGAGATGTCGTTGTCGCTGAGATCATGCTGCTTCATGTAATAGCGAATGAAGAAGTCCGAGGAGGAGCCGGGCGACGTAATGCCGACCTTCTTGCCCTTGATCGTCTCGGGCTTGGCCGGATCGAAGTCCGTGTCGTTCTTGCCGGCGAGAACCAGGCCCGAGTTACGGGCAAGCTGCACGAAGCCGACCACATGCTTGTTCTGCGACTGCATCTGGATCGTATGATCGTAGAAGCCCACGGCAACGTCCGTGGAACCCGCGACAAGCGCCTGCAGGACCTTCGACCCGCCTTGGGCAAAGTTCTCGGTCGTTACATCAAGGCCCTCCTCCTTGTAGAAGCCAAGGCTCGCAGCCACGGGGAAAGGCAGGTTGTTGAGGTTGTACGAGCCAACGCTCATCCTGACGGATTCGGCATTGGCTGATGCTGCCAGCGCACAGAGCGCGGCGGTTGCAAGCAGATATTTACGCATAAGGGTCTCCTCCCGGTTCAACTATATTTTTCGCCACTATGGCCGCGTCTAGGCTGCGTCTTCAATCGCAGCGGTTGGTTTGGCAAAGGCGAAGCCTTCGAAAAGCCTGCGCGCCGTTCTTACAAGTCCGGCCGTTATTGCTCCGTTTCGCATCTCCAGCTGCACGTCGAGGCAGCCGGCGGGATGTTCGATGCGGATCTGGGTTGGCACCGAAAGGCCTCCAACCATATTATAAGCGACAGAGCCTTTGGTGACAGCCGCGGTTGCGATGCCAACAGCACCGGTCGTCGCCAGTGCAGGATGACACTCGTTGGGCATGAAATACCGTACCGAGAGAGTGCCGCCTCTGCGGGCAGGCGCAACGAGCACCGGTTTCGGAATGACCATGTCTTTGACATCACCCATTCCCATCAACTTTCCAGCCTCGATGCGGATGCGGGTCATCCGTGCGATGAGGTCCTTGTGAGCGCTCAGGGTTTGCGGATCCTCGTACCCCGTCACGCCGAGATCGGGTGCGCGGATGAGAACCATCGGAATGGCACAGTCTATGGCCGTCACGTTGACGCCATCGATTAGATCAACCGGCTTTCCAGTTGGTAGCAGCTGGCCGGTCTTCGCACCTGCTGCATCCATGAATGTCAATGCGATGGGTGCCGCCAGACCCGGAACGCCGTCGATCGAGGCGTCGCCGAGATAAATAACCTCATGACCGCGTGTCGGAACTTTCGCCTCGATCAGCTTGCCGGTATTCACGTTATGGATTCTCACAAGAGTATCCTTGCCCCGTGCTTCGACAAGTCCCGCTTCGATAGCAAAAGGGCCGACAGCGGCCAGCATGTTTCCGCAATTTGGCGAATAATCGACATACTGCCTGTCGGTCCGAACCTGCGCGAACAGGTAATCAATGTCCGCGCCCCGGACTGTGGAAGGGCCGATAATCGCAACTTTGGACGTAACCGGATTGCCTCCGCCAATGCCGTCGATCTGCAGTGGATGGCCCGACCCCATGATGGAGAGAAGGGCCGCGTCCCGGTCTACTCGATCACGGGGAAGATCGGATGCGAGAAAGAACGGTCCACGCGACGTTCCACCGCGCATCAGCACACAGGGTATCTTCAGCAGGTCGTTCATGGGTTGCCTCAATATTGCATTTGGCGGATCAATGCGTCGTGTTGTTGCAATATGAGCAAAAGAGTCTAATCTGTTAAATGCAATGTTTTGGAGTTTTATTGCGATATGAGCATCAATTGCGAAATTCTGGATTTGCGGGCGTTTCAAGCGGTGGTTGAATTGGCCAGTTTCCACAGGGCCGCCGAGGCGCTTCACATCTCGCAACCGGCGCTCACCCGCCGTATCCAGAAACTGGAGCAGGCGATCGGGGCGCCCCTTCTGGAAAGAACGACACGCCACGTTGCCCCCACTGCCATGGGACAGGAAGTCATGCCGCTCGTTCGGCGTATGCTCGAGGAATTTGACGGATCGCTTTTTGCAATGAAGGACGGCGCGCAACGGCGTGGGCTTATCACCATGGCCTGTGTTCCGACCGCCGCCTTTTACTTTCTTCCCACCGTCATCAAGACCTTCAGCCAGCAATATCCCCACATAAGGCTGAGGATCAGGGATTTGACAGCCAATGAAGGTCTTCAGGCGGTCGCCAGAGGCGAGGTGGAATTCGGCATCAACCTGATGGGCAATTCCGATCCCGAGCTTTCATTCGAGCCCCTCATCGATGACCCCTTCGTGCTGGCGATGAGGAAAGACCACCCTCTGGCAGCCTACGAGACAATCGAGTGGGACCAGCTGGAGGCCTTTCCGCTGGTTGTCGTGGACCGTTCAAGTGGCAACAGGACGCTTCTCGACAGCGCGCTTGCGCGATGCAATCTAAAATTGAATTGGTTTTACGAGGTGACGCACCTGAACACGTCGCTCGGTCTCGTAGAAGCTGGACTTGGGATTTCCGTCCTGCCGCGGTTGGCAACGCCGCAGGGCGATCACCCATTCCTTATCACCCGGCCGATCGTCAACCCGGTGGTTTCCCGCACGATAGGCATCGTGCGGAGAAGGAGTAACGCGCTGTCTCCGGCGGCGGAAAAATTCGTGGAAATGCTGTTGAGAACTTGGAAAACACATTAATTTTACAGCCTCGTGCGGTCTAAACCTCAGGCCCTGATACGGGGGATTGTTCGTGAGCATCTGGCCACTTTGGAGTAGTGTCGAGCTATTGCTGTTGGTTCTAAGCACGAGATCGCCCTCGGTCGTTCCGCGACCAGCGCTCGCCAATTTAGCGCCGTGATTATCTGATCATTTGCCTCGCAGCGAGGATACCCCCTCTTGAAGTGGAGGATGCCGGCGCGGAAACTGCCATGACAATACCGTGCACCAGAGCTTCTTCAATCTGTTGAGCCGGGAGCGGGTATGCCGAAAGGTTTATCGCTCAAGAGACGAAGCCAGGCAGGACGTGTTCGACTACATCGAGATGTTTTACAACCCGAAGCGCAAACATGTCTAAAACGGGATGCTGTCACCCGTCGAGTTCGAAGAACGGCAGAAAACGTAACCCGAGGGTGTCTACGAAACGCGGGGCTATTCAGTTTCTCTCCGGAGCCAAGCGTCATCGCTCGCTGATTTCAGCCTGCTTTTGCGGGCTTGTTTGTCTGGCGCTCGTCTGGAACATCAGTATGGCGCTTCAGGAGCAGCGACGAAACGCGGCTGAAATGGCATGCGGTTTCACGTAGTCGGTTGCGACCGCGCTTCGCCCAGCTCTCTTCCAACGTCCAGCTTGTTCAACGAAACCGAAGGTTCCGGCGTGTCAGCTGATCGACGGAGGTGCAGCCCATCAGTTTCATGCCGCGCTCGATTTCGATACGCATCAACTCGAGCGCTCTTTCCACGCCCGGTTGCCCGGCAGCAGCCAAGGGGAAAAGGTAATAGCGGCCGAGCCCCACGGCTTTTGCACCGAGAGACAGTGCCTTCAAAACATGGGTGCCGCGCTGCACGCCGCCATCCATCATCACGTCGATCCGGTCGCCGACCGCATCGACGATCTCGGCCAGCTGATCGAAGGCGCTGCGGGAGCCATCGAGCTGGCGGCCGCCGTGATTGGAAAGCACGATGCCGCTGCAGCCGATGTCGACGGCGCGTCTGGCGTCATCCACCGACATGATGCCCTTCAGGCAGAACGGCCCGCCCCATTCGCGCACCATCTGCGCCACGTCGTCCCAGTTCATCGAAGGGTCGAGCATGTCGGTGAAATAGCGGCTGATGGAAAGAGCGCCGCCGTCCATTTTAATGTGGTCGTCGAGCTGCGGCAGGCTGAAGCGCTCATGCGTCAGGTAATTAATGCCCCAGGCCGGCTTGATGGCAAATTGCGCGATGCCGGAAAGATTGAGCTTGAACGGAATGGCAAAGCCGGTGCGCTTGTCGCGCTCGCGGTTGCCGCCGGTAATACTGTCCACCGTCAGCATCATCGCCTCGACACCGGCGCTCTTGGCGCGCGCCATCATATCGCGGTTGAGGCCTCGGTCCTTGTGGAAATAGAACTGATAGACCTGCGGACCGCCGCTGATCCGGCGCGCTTCTTCCAGGCTCGTGGTGCCGAGCGAAGAAACGCCGAACATCGTGCCGTATTTTCCCGCCGCGGCCGCAACCGCCCGTTCCCCCTGATGGTGGAAGAGGCGTTGCAGCGCCGTCGGCGAACAATAGACCGGCATGGACAGCTTCTGCCCCATGACGGTGACCGACATATCCACATCGGCCACGCCCCGCAGCACATCGGGAACGAGATCGCATTTCTCGAAGGCGGCCGTGTTTCGCCGATACGTCACCTCGTCATCGGCGGCGCCGTCTATATAATTGAAGATCGGTCCGGGCAGACGCTGCTTGGCCATGCGGCGAAAATCGTGGAAATTATAGCAGTCTTTGAGTTGCATCTTTTACTCGACCGGTCAGGTTTGAAAGCTTTCAAAAGAGTGTCGGAAACCTATACCGGAGATTTGGAGCGGGCAATCAGGCCACGGACGATTTCCGCAGGCTCGAAGCGATGGATGCCGCGAGGTCGGAACGGCAGGAGATGTTCCGCATCGAGGAGCTTCGCTGAAAGCCAGAGAACCGACATCCACATTTCCGTGCCCTGCAGGCCGGCCGGATGCCCCTCGGCAAAGGCAAATCCTCTGTTCCTTTGCCAGCGTCCCTCATTTCGGCGCAGAATTTCGCGGGCTATCTCTTTCGCCTCGTCCTGCCGGTGATCCGTCTGTTTCAGGCACAGAAGAAGCGGGTGGATCGTATCGAGCAGGTTACAGGCATTAAAATCCTCGCCGTGGAAACCGCCATAGGCACGATAATTGGCGATAACGGAGTCTATTGCTGCGTCCGGATAGGGAAGGGAAAGGCCGAACTGCGCGTAAGAGCCGCGGGTAAGCCGGTAAAAACCGTTGACCGGTTGCAGCAGGTCCTGTGCGGCAGTCGGCTCACCCCAAAGCCCGGTGGTTTTGTCCGCATTCATCGCCAGCCAACCGAAGAGAACGGTGAGGTTGTCGCCGGATGTGAAATAGCGCCTGTTGAAATAAAGCGCGGTGGCGATGGCGTCTATTGTGGCGCCGCAATGCCATGCCCGGCTTTGCCACGGCAATTCTTCCAGCAGGAGGATGAGTTCTTCGGCGCGCAGGCGCTCAATGAAAGCGATCGGCTGTTTTGGCGCAGCTCCGAAACATTCAAGCGCATATCCGACAGCCAGAATATTATAGAGGACGGCAGGGTCCTTCTCGGGAGATGTAGAAGAGCGGTGGTGACGGTTAAGAAAAAGCCCCGTTTCTTGATCCTGCAAGGCCTGAAGATTGGCCACGGTTTTTCCGGTATCGAAAGCGATCTTTTCCTGTCCGAAGGCTGCTGCGATCTCGATGGCATCGCACAGATGCCTGACGCTTTCGACCTCACCTCCAGATGCATCGGCGGAACGATAGTTACCATCCTCGCCATAGGAGCGGATGGCCGCAAGCCAGTCGTCCGCAATCTCCTTGCCGAGTTCTCGCAGCGGGCTATCGGGTTCCATCAGCGTCGGCGCGGCCGCTTTTTTTCCGCGATATCGCAGAACCCGGGCGGGAACGCCGCCTGCAATGGCCATGGCGGGAATGTCCTTCGCCACCACCGCGCCTGCGGCGACAACAGCGCCGCGTCCTATCTTCACGCCATCGAGCACAACCGCATTGGCGCCGATCCAGACGTCGTCGCCGATCTCTATCCCGAGCGAGGTCAGCGGTTGGCGGTGGATCGGAGTTTCAATGTCGTCGAAGCCATGGTTGAAGCCGACGATGCTGACATGTGAGGCGATGCGCACGCCATTGCCGATTGTAACCTTACCGGAAAGACAGGCATAGGGGTTGATCGAGACATTGTCGCCGAGTTCGATATCGCCGCGCACGATTGCGTAACCGGCGATCCACGAATACGCACCCATAAGGAGTCTATCCGTATGCACCTCGGCCTTGGCGGCGATGTAGACGCCCTGCCCGAAAACGGTGTTGGCAGAGCGCTTGAGGCCACGCAACCGCGCCTGATGGTCGGGGCCGTCGATATCCTCCTGCTTCCGCTCCCAGGTCAGGATGTTCAGCCGATCCGACCTTTGGGAAAAGCTCGATACTTCGTCTGTCATCTCCGCCAGCCTGCGCGGGTTTCATCGAGAGCATAGGCGGGAACGCGTCGCCCCCCCCGCCTGAACATCTCTTCCAGCCTCGGGAGATCTGGGCTTTCGGGGAGGACAGCCAATGCGGCCTCTGCTTCTCTACCGGCCGGCAGTGCCATGGCCGCCGTCACCAGCAGCGTTTCGCCGGATGCGATGGCGCCGCGCAATTGCGGAACAAGGGTTCTGGCGTGGATGAGATTGGTATTGGCGATTGCCTGATGGCACACGCCTTCGCGCCGAATGCCAGCCGAAAGATCGACGATGAGGCTGGTGTCAGTCTGTCCGCAACAGACGGCGCGACCTCCACCCGCCTCGGTGCAGTCGCGATTGAAATCGGCCCGCTCTATGGCAAATCCGCCTTCCGATGTTTGCAAGGGGCGCGGGGTGCGGATGCGGTGCAGCCTTATGTGCCAGGGGTTTTGTGGCACGAGCCAGGTCTCGATCTCGACATCCGCCCATGGCCGCCAGCGGGAATAGAGGCAGTCTCTCGCAATCAAGGCCTCTTCCAGCGTCTCGCGGGTGCGCAAGTGCACGCCATCGTCGGAAAGGCCGAGCATGCCGTCGAAACTCGCGGCGGCGAAATGCCGGTCATCCGCCTCGACATTGAAGGCATAACGGGTGGAATAGACGAATTTCGAGTATTTTTCCTGTGCGCCGCGCATCCTGTCGTGCTGCTGCCCGGAGGACAGGACCACGATATTGCCCGGCGTATGAAAGGCCACCATACCTGGCTCCGCCAAGGGAACCGGTTCGGCAAATTCCTGCGGTTCGGCCTCTTCCGCAGTCCAGAATGGGTGATCGGCGGGCAGCGCCAGCGGCAGGAAAAATTTGAGCGCCCAATAGGGGGAACAGGGAGAATTGTAGCTCTCGCTCATCAAAAGATTTGGGTAGCCATATCCGACCGATAGGACGCCGTCGCGGTCCGCGATTGGCCGCTTCGACCACCAGCGGATATGGCGCATGTAATAACCCTTGATCTCTGGCCACGGCAGCGCCTCCAGACCGGAAAAGGCAAGAGCGCCCCAAAAACCGCCCGCCGCAAAACGGTAGGTCTGGCTGCGTCCGAAGGCGAGCGAGGCCCCGTCAGGCCCGAACCAGTGGCGTATGTCACGGGTGAAAATGCGCGAGCGTTCGAGCAAGCGCATTTTTCGCGCGTCGTCGCCTTTTGCCAGCACCGTATAGATCAGGCCGTAAAAATGCATGGCGAAGGGAATATAGTGGTCGACCCGGCGCACCGGCCCGTCGCGATACCAGCCGTTGCCGATATCGAAAGCCTCGAGTTCATCGAGATAGGTCTGGGTCTTGGCGCGGTCGAATTCCACGCCGACCCGTTCCAGCCCGAGATCGATCAGAACCCGGAAGAATTTCCAGTTATTGTCGACGAATTCCCGCTCGCGGGCAGCAAGAAGATAGGCGGCGACGGCCCGCCTGTCCGTTTCGGCAAGCGGCTCCCAGATATGTTCGGGAACCATGGCGAGCGCAAATCCTATCGCCGCCAGCTCGACCAGCCGCTGGTGCCGATCAGCCGTGTCGCCCCAATATTCGGGGTGGGCGGGGTTGGCGCCATTGGCCAGTCCACGCCTGTAGAGATCCCAGTGGGGAAAGTCATAACCGCCGGCGGCAAGTGGAACGATGCCCCATAGTGGCCGGGCAAAACCCTCCAGTTCCGCCGCAGGAAAATCGAAAATCGCCCCCGTCGCTCCAAGTCGGACACGCGCGCCGCCGGGTGAAAAACAGGCAAGCAGCGGGTTGAAGAGATCGATCACCGCCTTTGCGAGATCGTCCCGGCTTAAAAGCGGATTGTGAAAGAGCGGATTGGCTGTGGCGGTCTCGTGAGGCACGGTGACGAATATCCGGAATTCATGATCGAAGGAAGGGCCGCAGGCTCATCGCCCGCGGCCCTGGGGCAATTATTTAATGGCCTTGACGCCGTCATTCATGTCCTTGATGCCATCATCGATGGAGATATTGTCGGTCATCAGCGCATCATGCACGCGGTTCAGCACAACTTCGATCTTGGCCGCATTCGGGTTGACCGCCATTTCCAGATAGGCCTTGCCCGCCTGCAGCGCGTCCTTGCTGTTCTGATCCTGCGGGAAGCCCGGCAGTGCTGCGATCTTCTCGGCCACATCATCGGTTCTGAGCGCAGGGAAAGTGCCGGTGGAGGCGATGATCGCCGCACCCTCAGGTCCGGTAACGAAGTGGATGAAATCCAGCGCCGCTTCCTTGTGGTCGGAATTGGCATTGACCGACAATCCTGCAATCTGCGCGGCCGTCGCCCCTGCCGGCACACCATCCGGATGGGGGAACTTCACGATGCCCCAGTTGGCGCTTTTCGACTCGCCGGATTTCACCTTGGCAATCTGGGTGCCGACAAACCATGTGCCCATGGGCAGCATGCCGATCGTTCCGTTGAAGAAAAGAGCGGAATAATGGGTATTCGAGGTTTTCAGCGAGGCGTAGGACGGTATCGCGCCGCTCTTTTGCAGGGCAAGCGCACGCTCATACCAGGGTTTCAGGAATTCATAATTACCGTCCACCAGCGTGTGCTTGCCGTCCTGAATACCGGGCAGCTGCACCGTCGAACGCCAGGTGTGCAGCAGCGCGCCGTAGGTGCGGTTGGCGCCCATGCCACCCTTCAGCTTGCCGGCGATTTCATCGAACTGCGCCCAGCTCATGTCATTGGTGGGGTAGGGCACGCTGGCCTTGTCGAAAATATCCTTGTTGTAATAGACCACCCAGAAATCCGAGCGGAACGGCAGGGCGTAAATCTTGCCGTCGATGGTCAGTTCCTCGATCAGGCCGCCATAGGGCGTCGTCTCGATCTTCTGGTCCTTGATGAAGCCGCTGAGATCGGTAATGTTGCCGGCGCGCACCAGATTGGCGTAGCCGGGCACGTCCTTGATGGTGACGACGTCGATATCCTTGGAGCCGCCGGTCAGCTGAGTGGATATCATCTGCGTATAGTCCTGCGAGCCGAGGTCGACCACCTCGAACGTCACGTTCGGATGTTTCTGCTTGTAGGCCTCCATCAAGGGTTTGAAATAAGCGCCCTTGTCCAAATCCCAAAGCGCCCATTTAAGCGTGACGGGCGCATCGCCCGCAGCAAGCGCCGTTCCTCCCATGCCGATCGCAATGCCGAGACCGGCGGTTGCGAGAGCAAATGCACGTCTGGTTGTCTTAAACTCCATAGCCCGTTTCTCCTTCCCTGACTGATGTCGTTTTGATTTTAGTCTGCCTTAAGCGCTGCTCCCCGCCGGTTCGGGTTTCGGCGCGCGTGTTTTCGCTGCAGCGTTTTTCGCTGCGAAACACAGGGCGAACATGCCGAGCGAAAAATTGATGGTGGCCGGCATGAACACCGACACCGGATAAAAGAGGATGTGTGCGATCCACAGCGCTGTGACGAATCCGAGCGCCGCCAGCATCGGCAACGGTCTGATGAGCGCGGAAAATGCCGCCTGCCGCAGCGTTTCTCCAAGCAGCAAGTCCTGTTTCGCCATGAGAACAATGGCGTAGGCGCTGAGAAGGATGAGAAGCAGCGTCACTGCCAGACTGATCGTAAAGGGCAGGCTATAAACGAGCTGAAGCCGGGCGGCCCCGGCATAGCTGACAGTCGCGTAAACACCGGCGCTCACCAGCAGCGCGCTCAAAACCACAAGTGCGGTGCCGCGAAGAGCGAACTTCCGCAAGGCCTCGAGAAAGTCGCGCAGCAGATAGGTATTCTCGTCATTTGCGAAGGAAACTGAGATGCGGGCCGTGGCCAGCATCGCCGCTGGCATCGTCACCACCGGCAGGCTGGCGATGATGAACAGGAGGTTGAGCTTCACCATCTCCCACCATTCGCGCTTGACGATATCGAGGAACAGGGCAACGCCGGTAAGCGGCGGGGCGTTCTTGTCGATCCCGGCCCCTTCCCTTGTCCATAAGCCTTCCAGCCATTGCATCGCGTTTCTCCCCGTCGCCTTAATAAAGGATCGATCGCTCGGTGGCGGGATCGAAAAGCTGTGCATTCGTCAGATCCGCCACCAGTTCGACGGGATCGCCGATCTTCGCCCTGAAACGCGGTGAGACGCGCGCGACGAGGTTTCGCCCGCCGGAGACGAGGTTGAGATGCACCTCCGATCCCATCGGCTCCGCCAGTTCCACCGTCGCCCGGAAGGGTGCGACATTGGCGGCGTCGATATCCGCCGGGGCGAATTCGTGGAAGTTTTCCGGGCGGATGCCGAGAACGATGTCCTTTCCTTCATATGGGTGCAGGCGTGCGGTATCGATGCCTGCCGGCAGTGGCAAGGAAGCGCCGTCGAACAGGGCGGTGAAGCGGTCGCCGTCACGGCGTAGCGTTACCGGCAGCATGTTCATCTGCGGCGCGCCGATGAAGCCCGCGACGAACATGTTGATCGGTCGGTCGTAGAGATTTTGCGGCGTATCCACTTGCTGGATATGGCCATCCTTCATCACCACGATACGGTCCGCCATGGTCATGGCTTCCACCTGATCGTGGGTGACGTAAATGAAGGTGGCGTCGAGCCGTTTGTGCAGTTTGGAGATTTCCGACCGCATCGTTCCGCGCAGCTTGGCGTCGAGATTGGAAAGCGGCTCATCGAGCAGAAAGACTTCCGGATTGCGCACCATGGCGCGGCCAAGCGCGACACGCTGGCGCTGGCCGCCGGAAAGCGCTTTCGGCTTTCGGTTCAAGAGATGGGTGATGTCGAGAATTTTCGCCGCATCCTTGACCTTGGTGTCGATGAGATGGCGCGGCGCCTTTCTGAGTTCCAGACCGAAGGCCATGTTCTTGTAGACCGTCATATGCGGGTATAGCGCATAGTTCTGGAACACCATGGCGATGTCGCGGTCCTTGGAGGGCACATCGTTCATCACGTCCTCGCCGATGCGCAACTCGCCGCCGGAGATTTCCTCCAGCCCGGCGATCATCCTGAGCGTCGTGGATTTTCCGCACCCGGAAGGGCCGACCAGAATGATGAATTCCTTGTCGGCAATATCCAGATCGATATCGTGAACGACCTTGAGCGCGCCGAAGGTCTTGTTGAGTTTTTTCAGGGAAATGCTAGCCATCTGTGCCTCGCGCTCACCAATAGGAAGACCAGTTGCGCGAAAGCCGGATCAGCGCTTCCAGATAATAATAATCGCCCCAGGAGACGCACTCATCGACGCCTTCGCCCCGGCAGGTGTTGTGGGGCGTCTTCTTGGAATAGGTGCCGTGCAGAAGCTGCCCGTTGGAGATCGCGGGATCGCGAACCGAATAGAGATCGGCGAGGCTTTTCACCATGCGCCTTGCCAGGTCGCGATATTCCGCGGCCTTTTCCGGCGTTTCCAGCTCCGCCATTTCCAGGAGGCCGCAGGCGACGATGGCCGCCGCCGAGCTGTCGCGCGGTTCGCCATCGCCATCCGCAAAAATCAGGTCCCAATAGGGTACGAGATCATCGGGCAGGCGTTTAAGATAGAAGGCGAGAAGCCGCTCGAAGGTGTCGCGATAGGCGGGCAGACGCTCATAACGATAGGAAATGGCCATGCCGGCGATGCCCCAGGCCTGTCCACGGGCCCAGTAACTCTCGTCGCTGTAACCCTGCTTGGTCACACCGCGCACCGGCGCGCCGGTCTCCGGGTCCATGTAAAATGTATGATAGGTGGAATCGTCCGGCCGGACGGAATGGGCAAGTGTGGTGCGGGCATGGGCAAGCGCCACGGTGCGGTAGTCTTCCCGGCCCGTTTCACGGCTCGCCCAATAAAGCAGCGGCAGGTTTAAAAGGCAGTCGATAATGTAGCGATATTCGTTGGGATTGTCCCTGCGGCCCCAGGCCTGGATGAATTGCCCGACCGGCTGGAACCGTTCCATCAACTGGTCCGCCGCCATCAGCGCAGCGCGTCTTCCATCCTCATCGGCCACCAGTTTCCATGCGGCGATGCAGGAGGGCGAGTAGAGAAAGCCCATATCGTGATGATCGGTCTCGATGCGCTTTTCGATACGGTGCAGGAAGCTCTGCACCTGTATTTGCGCCGCATGCTGAAAGGTCCTGTCGCCGGTATGTTCGAAGGCGAGCCATATCTGGCCGGGCCAGAAACCGGCGGTCCACTGGTCGTTGGCCACTGCGGGGTAAAAATTCTTCACGCTCGAATGGTTCTGCGCGGCATAGGTGAACTCAGGCAGATTGCGCCTGACCTGCGCGACGGCGGCCGTCAGCGCTACGTCGATTTCCGCTGCGGTGATCGGGGTTGGAAGGGACGTGGTCAAATCGAGCATGAAATCAACCCTTGAGGCCGGTGGAGGCGACGCCTTCGACGAAGAAGCGCTGCAATGCCAGGAAAACGACGAGAACCGGGATGAGCGCCACCACCGAGGCGGCCATGATCAGCCCGTATTCCGCCGAATATTGCGAAATGAACATGCGAAGACCGATCTGGATGGTCTTCAGCTCGGTCTTGGTGAGATAGATCATCGGCCCGAGAAAATCGTTCCAGGTCGTGACGAAGGTGAAGATCGTCAAGGTGGAAAGCGCCGGTTTGGAAAGCGGCAGCATGATCTTCGCCCAGATCTGGTACTCGTTCATGCCGTCGATGCGCGCCGCCTCGCAAAGCTCGTTCGGGATAGACATGTAGAACTGCCGCATCAGGAAGACGCCGAAGGCGGTGAAGGCCTGCAGGAAAATCAGCGCGAGATGGGTGTTGTTGAGCCCGAATTCACGCATCAGCAGAAACTGCGGCACCATATAGACCTGCCAGGGCATGGCGATGGTGGCGATATAGCCGAGAAACAGCGTATTCTTGTAGGGAAAATGCAGCTTGGCGAAGGCGTAGGCCGCGAAGCTTGAGGTCAGCAATTGCAGTAGCGTGACGATGATCGTCAGCTTCGACGTGTTGTAGATGAACAGCGCCAGCGGGATTTTTGTCCAGATTTCCACATAGTTTTCCCAACGGGGCTGGGAGGGTATCCACTCGATCGGGAACGCGAAGACATCGCGGCTGAGTTTCAGCGACGCCGACAGCATCCATGCGAAGGGCAAAAGCATGACGATGGTGACGACGATGACGGTCAGATAGATGCCGATCGTGGCGGCGGGGATTTTGCGGCCCATGATGCGCATGGATCAATCCTCCCGCTGCCGTTTGAACTGGACGATGGTGACCACCAAGACCAGGAAGAACAGGACGAGCGCGATCATGCTGGAATAGCCGAGATCCCAGGAAATGAAGGCCTCATTGTAGATGTGGTAGACGAGAACGAGCGTCGAGGTGCCGGGACCGCCCTGCGTGATCATATAGACCTGATCGAAAACCTTGAAGGACTGGATCGTCAGCATAACGGTGACGAAAAAGGTCGTCGGCGCAAGCTGTGGCAGGGTGACGTGGATGAATTTCTGCCAGGCATTGGCGCCATCCAGCCCCGCGGCTTCATAAAGCTCCGAGTTGATGCCCTGCAGCCCGGCGAGATAGATGACCATGTAATATCCCATGCTCTTCCAGACGCCGAAGAGAATGACCGTGACCATGGCCCAGTGCCGGTCCGCCGCCCATCCCGGCATGTCGGCGGGATCGAGGCCGAGCGTATAGAGCAGCATGTTGACCGGACCCATCTCCGGATTGAAAATCATGTTCCAGACGACGGCCACGGCGACCAATGATGCGACATAGGGAAAGAACATGGCCGTGCGAAAGAAATTGCGGCCGAGGATTTTCTGGTTAAGCAGAATCGCGAGACCGAGTGCGCAGGCGAGCGTGGCCGGCACTGACGCGACGGTGTAGATGACCGTGTTCCAGAAGGCCGCGATGAAGGCCTTATCCTCGAAAAGCCGCCAGAAATTATCGAGACCGGCAAAACGCATGGCATTGGAGCCGTCCCAATGCATGAAGGCCAACGCAAAGGCAAAGAGGATCGGTCCGAGCGTGAAAATCGCAAAGCCGAGAAAATTGGGCGCAATGAAGGAATAGGCGACGAGCGCATTTTCTATTCCGCGCCGCCGTTTGGAGACGATGCGGCGTTTTTTCCTGCGATACGGAGTCGCCTGCTTGTCGGACATGGTCGCGGTTGCGATTGCCACAGCATATCTCCCATTGCCGCCGTTTCACCGCTTAATCGGTGGCGGCCCTGCATGTTCCATTGCGGTCCAGGTCTTCGCCCTGCCGCCTCCCGCGCTCTGGATAACACAATATCGATATTGGTCAAACAACTTTGCATAAAGTCAGACAAATTTTCTGGTTTTTCGGAAATACGTATGATAGGAGGCCCGTATCGGATTGCGGAACGCGCGGGAGGTTTGAGGGCGTGTTTGTCGAAATGATGCGTTTTCTGCCAGAGCGGTTCGCCGATTTCGGCGCGGAACTGACGGCGCAGAAAATACGGTCTTCAGCGCCGGGCGCGGTTTCCCGTGGTCTCATCGAGGCGGCGGAGCAGACGCTTGACGAACCTTGGTCCACAATTCTGGCGGGCGACTACCGGGAATATAGCCGCACCGGCAATCGCGATCGTTTCGAGGCGCTTTATTTTTCCCGAAGACTGAAGCTGAACGCGCTGGTTCTTGGAGAATGCGCCGAGGGGCAGGGTCGCTTTCTCGATGCCATCATCGATGGTCTTTGGCTGATATGCGAGGAAAGCGGCTGGCAATTGCCCGCCCATAATTCCCATATTCGCGGCGGCCCGCGAGATTCTCTTCCCGATCCGCAGAACCCGGTGATCGACCTGTTCGCCGCCGAAACGGGCGCCAATCTCGCTTTGTGCCTGCATTTGCTGGCACCGGAACTGGAAAGAGCGAATGCAAACCTTGTTTCCCGCATCCGCGCCGAGATCGACAGGCGTATCACGAAGCCCTATCTCGCCCGGCATTTCTGGTGGATGGGAAATGGCGACGAACGGATGAACAACTGGACGGCCTGGATCACCCAGAACGTCCTTCTCTCGACCCTGCTATTGCCCATAGACCAGTCGACGAGGCGTGCGGTCGTGGAAAAGGCGCTCAAGAGTCTCGATGCGTTTCAAAAGGATTATGCGGAAGACGGCGCCTGCGAAGAGGGCGTTCTTTATTATGGCCATGCGGCGCTTTGCCTGTTCGGGGCGATGAGCATTCTCGAAGCTTCTGCGCCGGGCTTCATGGCGTCGCTCTTTCATGCGCCGAAGCTGCGCGGCATGGCCGAATTCATTCTCAACATGCACGTGGCGGAAGACCGGTTCTTCAACTTCGCCGATGCGCCGGCGAAGGTCGAGACATCCGGCGTGCGGGAATATCGCTTCGGCAGGGCCGTTTCTTCGCTACCGCTTCAGGCTTTCGCTGCCGCCTGCTGGAACCGCTCACCGGACCGGATGATGTGCAAGGAGTGGAATCTCTGGTATCGGGTCCAGGCAGTTCTCGCCATCCCGGAATTGGCCGCGCCTGTCCCGGCGGAACCGGCAAAGATCGATATCGCCTATCCCGGTATCGGTCTGGCGATTGCCCGCGACGGGGTTTTCGATCTTGCCGTTAAGGCGGGTAATAATGGTGAGAGCCACAATCACAACGATGTCGGCAGTTTCACGCTTTATAAGAACGGCCGGCCGTTCATCATCGATGTCGGGGTGGAAACCTACACCGCAAAAACCTTCTCACCGCAACGCTACGACATCTGGACGATGCAATCGGCCTTTCACAATCTGCCGACTTTCGGCGGCGTCATGCAGGCTGCCGGGGCAGAGTTTGCCGCGACAGATTTTGCGACGGAATTTTCCGAAGAGCAGGCGGAAGTCTCTTTTGACATAGCCGGGGCCTATCCCGCCATGGCGCGTGTTGAACACTATCGTCGCCGCGTCCGATTGCTGCGTGGCAGCCATGTGGAAGTCGTTGACGACTATCACGGCGGGCAGGAGGCGGTTCTGTCGCTGATGGTTGCCGAAAAGCCCGCTGTCACGCCGGGTGTCCTGAACTTTGCGGGGTTGGGAGAGATAGCCTGCGAAGGCGCGGGAGAACCCGCAATCGAAGCCATAACAATCGACGATGCCCGCCTTCGCCAGTCCTGGCCCCCGGTGATCTATCGCATTCTCATCCCCATCGCAGCCCAGCGTCTGTGCCTGACGATCAGTTAAGGAAGTGCCGATGAAACTTACACTCAAGGTTGTCAATGCGCTGGGTGATGTTCTGGCGAAAGCCGAAGCGGAGGACGAAGCTCTGCTCGTTTATCGCGCAGAATATTGCGAGGGTGACAGGCTTGTCGTTGAGATTTCACAGCCCGGTCATATCTGGCTTGCGCTCGACGCCGGCATGCAGCCGACGCTGGTTTTCCTGCACGGAAATGAATTCACCCTGCCCATTCCTTCCGCGGCGAAACGCAAATCCTATCCGCCGCAGGCGTTCAGCGGCAATCTTCACAGGATCGCCGCGCGCCGCACACTTGCCGGTGAAATTGGAGTTCGCAGGAATCTGGCGCTCAACCCGTTTGACGATCATGAGAACACCTCGCTGTTTCCGCACGTTTATGCGAGCACGGAAACGCGTGGGGAGGCGGCCTTCGCAGCCCGCAATGTTATCGATGGTGAAAAGGCGAGCGCGGGCCACGGCTTCTGGCCCTATACAAGCTGGGGCATCAACCGCGATCCCGAAGCTTCGCTGACCCTCGTATTCGGCCGCGCAGTCCTTATCGACCAGCTGACTTTTTACCTGCGGGCAGACTTCCCACACGATGCCTGGTGGGAAAAAGCGAGCGTCACTTTTTCCGACGGCGAAAGTGCGAGCTTTTCCCTGCAGAAAACCGGTGTGGCCCAAACCTTCCCGGTTGTGGCGCGCCGGGTGGAGTGGATCCGTCTGCATGATCTTAAAAAAGCGGACGACCCTTCGCCCTTTCCCGCGCTGACGCAGATCGAGGTCTGGGGGGCGGATCTGCGGGAAGCGCCGTAGCCCCTGATCGCGCCTTTCAGAACACAAAGCTACGACCCGGGTTTACGTGAAATCCTTTAGCTGTGTGCGATGCCGCGCATGTCGCGCATCATGTCGCGGTAACGGTGCTGGCTGCCGCGCAGATGCGCTTGCATCGCCAGCTTTGCGGCTTGTTCGTTCCGGTCCGATATGGCGATGACGATTGCCTCGTGCTCCTTGTGGATCAATCGCCGGTAAGCTGTCTGGTCGTTCTCGCCGGTTTCGGAAACCACGCGCGATTGTGGAATTACGGTCTGGCCGTGCAGTTCGAGGAACTGTGTGAAAAGCGGATTGTTGGTGGCGGCCGCAATGGCGAGATGCAGCGCCAGATCCGCCTCACGAATGGAGCGGTTCTCCTCGATACATTGCAGAAGCCGGGCGTGACAGTCGAAAATCGCTTCCTCCTGCGATGGCGAGCGGCGGAGGGCGGCGAGCCCCGCCGCTTCGATTTCAAGCGGCGTCCTGATTTCCAGCACCTCCAGATCGGAAGAAAGCCGGGCGCGGTCAACACCGGGTGTGGGTGACGTGTCCTTTTCATGCTTCAGTACGAAAATGCCCGCTCCCTGACGCACCTCCACCAGCCCGTCGCAGCGTAGCGCCGTCACCGCCTCGCGCACGACGGTGCGGCTGACGCCATGGGTTTCCGTCATCTCGATCTCGCTGGGCAGGCGGTCGCCGGGCCCATATTGCCCGGAGGCAATCGCGTTTCTCAGGCTGAGGCTAACTCTGCTCACCAGAGAACCGGAGGATTTGCTGCGCTGTTTTTGCTGTTCAGGCACGTCGGTCACCATGCATTGAAATCGAGGCAGGCGTGGAGCCTGTCAAATATGTATGATGAATTTCATTAAAACTCAATGATCATACCAATTTTACCTGCCTTCATGCAGAGGAGGCGCAGAATGGTACTAAAAATCTTCCCGATTCTGACCGGAGACACTAGGCCGGGCCAGCAAACTGTTCCGTGGAAACGGCATGCAACGCCCTGCCGGTCCTGAAAAAGCTCTCGATATTGCCGATCGTGGTGTCCGCGATATTTTTGAGCGCCTCCTGCGTGAAGAAGCCCTGATGACCGGTGACCAGAACATTTGGAAAGGTCAGCAGTCGCGCGAAAACATCGTCGCGCAGCACCTCGTTGGAAAGATCCTCGAAAAAGAGATCGGCCTCTTCTTCATAGACATCGATGCCGAGACTGCCGATCGTGCCGTCTTTCAGGCCTGCAATTGCCGCCTGCGTGTCGATGATGGCGCCGCGGCTGGTATTGACGAGCATCACGCCCTTTTTCAGAAGTGGCAGCGTCTCTCCACGAATAAGGTGGCGGGTCTCCGGTGTGAGCGGGCACATCAGCGCCAGAATGTCCGATGTTCGGAACAGCTCCTCGCGCGTGACGTAGACCATGCCCAGCGCCTCGCAATCCGGATTTGGCCGTAGATCGTGGCCGACGAGACGGCAGCCGAAGCCGGCCGCAATGCGCGCGAAAATCGCCCCGATCTTGCCCGTGCCGACAATGCCGACGGTCTTCCCGTGAAGATCGAAGCCAAGCAGGCCATCGAGGGCGAAGTTTCCTTCGCGGACACGGTTATAGGCGCGGTGGATCTTGCGGTTGAGCGACAGGATGAGCGCCATGGTGTGTTCGGCGACCGCATAGGGCGAATAGGCCGGCACGCGCGCAACGGTCAGGCCGAGCTTTTCGGCGGCGGCGAGATCGACCTGATTGAAACCGGCGCAGCGCAGGGCGATGAGCCGGACACCCATTTCCGCAAGCTTTTCAAGCACCGGCCGCGACAGGTCGTCATTAACAAAGGCGCAGATCGCCGCCGCTCCCTCCGCCAGCGCAACTGTCTCTGGAGACAGACGTGCTTCGCAATATTGCATCCGCATGTCAGCGTGGGCTGCAGCGTCAAGGAACTGCCTGTCATAGGGTTTGGCGCTGTAGACCACGATCCGCATCTGTTTCTCCAGTCTCCAAACGAAAGCTGCCGTGACAGGGCGATGCGTCCGGCAGATATCTTAGCTGCGAAGACCCGGTGCCTCCTGTCCCGTGCTCTCGACATATTCGGTATAGCCGCCGCCATATTGGTGGATACCGTCAGGCGTCAGTTCCAGCACCCGGTTCGAAAGTGCGGCCAGGAAATGGCGGTCGTGCGAAACGAACAGCATCGTGCCTTCATAATTTGACAGAGCCTTGATCAGCATTTCCTTGGTGTCGAGATCGAGATGGTTGGTCGGCTCGTCCAGCACGAGGAAGTTCGGCGGATCGAACAGCATGGCGGCCATGACGAGGCGGGCCTTTTCGCCGCCGGAAAGAACACGGCAACGTTTTTCCACGTCGTCGCCGGAAAAGCCGAAACAGCCGGCAAGGGCGCGTAACGGCGCCTGCCCCGCCTTCGGAAAACGTTCCTCCAGCCATTCGAGAATGGTGCTGTCGCCATCAAGCACATCCATGGCATGCTGGGCGAAATAGCCGAGCTTGACGCTGGCGCCGAGGGTGACATTGCCGGAATCCGGTTCCGCCGTGCCGGTCACCAGCTTCAGCAGCGTCGATTTTCCGGCGCCGTTGATGCCCATGATGCACCAGCGTTCCTTGCGCCGCACCATGAAATCGAGCTCGTCGTAGATCGTGCGGCTGCCATAGGTCTTGTTGACCTTCTTCAGCGCCACGACATCCTCGCCTGAGCGAGGAGCGGGCGCAAATTCGAAAGCAACCGTCTGACGCCGTTTTGGCGGCTCGACGCGGTCAATCTTCTCGAGTTTCTTCACACGGCTCTGCACCTGCGAGGCGTGCGAAGCGCGGGCCTTGAAGCGTTCGATGAACTTGATTTCCTTGGCGAGCATAGCCTGCTGGCGCTCGAACTGCGCCTGCTGCTGCTTTTCGTTCTGCGCGCGCTGCTGCTCGTAAAAGCCGTAGTCACCGGAATAGGTGGTGAGATTGCCGGCATCGATTTCGATGATCTTGGTGACGATGCGGTTCATGAATTCGCGGTCATGCGAGGTCATAAGCAGCGCGCCGTCGTAGTTCTTCAGGAAGTCTTCGAGCCAGATCAGGCTTTCGAGATCGAGATGGTTCGACGGTTCGTCGAGCAGCATCACGTCAGGGCGCATGAGAAGAATACGGGCAAGCGCCACGCGCATCTTCCAGCCGCCGGAAAGCTTGGAAACATCGCCGTCCATCATTTCCTGGCTGAAGCTCAAGCCATCCAACACCTCACGCGCACGGCCTTCCAGCGCGTAGCCGTCCAGCTCCTCATAACGCGCCTGCACTTCGCCGTAACGTTCGATGATGGCGTCCATCTCGTCCATCCGGTCGGGGTCGGACATGGCGGCTTCCAGTTCCCGAAGCTCCGCCGCCACTTCGCTGACGGGGCCTGCCCCTTCCATGACTTCCGCGACGGCCGAGCGGCCGGACATTTCACCGACATCCTGATCGAAATAACCGACCGTCATGCCCTTTTCAACGACGACCTGGCCCTCGTCGGGCTGCTCTTCGCCGGTGATCATCCGGAACAGCGTGGTCTTGCCGGCGCCATTCGGGCCGACAAGGCCGATCTTCTCGCCGCGATTGAGCGCGGCGGAAGCCTCGATATAGAGAATGCGGTGACTGTTCGACTTGCTGATGTTTTCGATGCGGATCATGACAGGGCCTGTGAATGGGAGCGGCCCTCCTATGCCACGGGCCGCCGCCGCTGTCACCTGCCGGACGTGTCGTGTCAGCCATGCAGCCGACAAGATGCTCCGGAGAAGCCGCTCCGGAAACAGAATCAGTTGGTGAGCGTGGCCATGCTGCCGGCAGCCTTGCGGGCGATTTCGCCAAAGGCTGTGACGATCTGTTCCATGTTTTCCGGCGCGTAATAATTGTCAGCGCTCGATGCACAATATTGCAACAGCGACTTGCCCCTGTCCGGCGCCATGAAGGCGACGCTGAAAATCTTGATCCCGTCTTTCTTGGCGGTCTCGCAGGTGGTGCGTACCGACTGGTCGATGCTGGAGTTCCACGAGGCGCTGTTGCCCGTCATTTCGCCGTCGGTCATGAGAACAATGTAGCGCTCGAACGATTCACTGCCTTTGTCTTTATGTGCTTTCGCTTCGGTGGTGTTGGATTTTTTAAGGGCGTTATAAGCGGCGTTCAGGCTGCTGCGGGCATCCGTGCCTCCGGTAGGGAATTCCGGGATTTGCTTGTCAACGTAGCTGACAACGCTGCCCGTACCCCAGCTGATGGGCTGGGCCGCATAGGTCTCATGCGTATAGACCGAGGCGCCTGTTCGGACGAGCTCTGAACCGCCGTTAGCCGTGTAGGTCGGGTCAGCCTTGTTCAATGTTGCGACGAGGAACCCAACGGCCGTTTTGAGCGAGGTGGCCTTGTTGATGTAGCAAGGGCTGGATGTGGCCCTCGCTTCGCTGCTACCCCAATTGTCTGTCGTATAAACCGGGCACGATTTTTTTGCGGTATTGATGGTATCCGTCTTGAATGACATCGAACCGGAACGATCAAGTGCCAGATACATGGAGATCGGTGCGCCCTTGTTGACGGTGCTCTTTGCGGTGCCCGTTACCGAAAGATCGAGCGTTTTTGCGCCAATGAATCCCAGGAGCGGATTGAGTTCTATCCGACGGTTGATCGTGGTCTCGACGGTGTAGGTCTTGCCGCGGGCATTTTCCGTCGTCGCAATGCTGGTCGGAGAATTCTGCTCCAGTTCCTTTTTCTCTTCCTCGGTCAGGCTCTTTTCCATCTGGGCGGCGATGAAGTTCTTGGCGATTTCCTTGATCTGCTCGTCCGTCATATCGCCCATTTTCAAACGGGCCTCGGTCGCCGCCGCAAGGGCCGCCGAATCCGCGGTATTCTGCATATCCGCTTTCACCTGCATCACATTCGCCAACTCCATGCCGGCGCCGGCAAAACCCAGCAGGACCGGCAGCAGGATGGCCGTCATCATGCCGAAATTGCCGCTGGTATCGGCAAGAAAACGGCGCTTGGGTTTTTGATGTGCAGAGGCGGTCATGACGGGCTCACAGATTAGAATATTCGACTGAGCACAGAAAAGCCGCAAACGATGTAAAATCCGCTAACGTGATCGGTTCAATTTTACACAGTGTTCACATTGGAGCAGTTTTCGAAGTATTTTCAAGAATTGTCTGGCGCGATGGCCGCAATAATACACATCGTGTCATTATTGGACGGGGATGACGTCGACGGCCTGTTTTATCTGCTGGTTGCCATAGCTCTTCAAGACACCGATCACCGGGGCGACATCGGAATAGTCCCGGCCGTAACCGACAACGATATGGTCGCTTCCGGCGACGATATCATTGGTGGGATCGAGTTCCAGGTAACCGGCCGCTTCTCCGCACCAGACGCGAACCCAGGCATGCATTGCATCGGCGCCTTCAAGCCGTTCCTTGCCCGGTGGCGGAATGGTGCGCAGGAAACCGCTGACATAACCGGCGGGAATGCCGAGGCTGCGCAGCGCCATGATCATGATATGCGAAAAATCCTGGCACACGCCGCGCTTCAGCTTGAAGGCTTCCGATGGCGTCGTATCGACGGTCGTCGCCTCGCCGTCATAGGTAAAGTCCTTGTGGATGCGTTTGCATAGAGAGAGCGCGATCTCGCGAATGGTCATTCCGGGTTTCAGCAATTCCCGGGCATAGGCGGATATTGTTGCGTCCATTCCGATCCTCGGGCTCGCACCGATGAAGTGGTGCGGCGACTGGAAATCGAGCGACCAGACATCGGCCAGGTCCTGCGGCAGGCGGGAAAGCTCGGGCGAGAAATCCGCCGTCAGCGCCAGCGACTCCACCATCACGCGGGCCTGCATGCGGATATCCAGCTTCTCATGCGGTGCGCGCAGATGCACTGACGTGGCCGATTGATGAAAGAAATCCTCGAAGGTGGCACGTTCTTCCGGCACAGGCGAAACATCGATGGAGCCGGCGACAAGCCGCTGCCGGCCGGGGATGGAGAGCGGCAGAACGCGGATGATGTGGCGCGCGCCGTGGGCCAGCGTGTCGTAAGTGTAACCCATATGCAGGGAAAGATCGTAAAGCATAGGATTATCCGAGATAGGTCCGGGCCAGAACATCGGAGAGATGTTCCATGTCGGTTTCGAGCTGGCGATAGATCGCGCCGTTCATGTTTTCCGGCGTCATGACCGCAAGCCCGGAATGCAGGCGCATCGCCTCGCGGTAGAAGGGCGACATCTGACCGTTGACGAAGGCGTTCGGAAGCTGCTCCACCTCGGTGCGGATCTCGTTCAGCTGGAACAGGATCGAGCGGGGATTGAGCGGGTCGAGCGCCAGAAGATCGGTCACGGTCAGGCCGGCCGTATTGACGTTGTAGCGGCGGCGATGGGTCATGACGCTGTCGCCGATTTCAAGCAGCATGTCATAGGAGCCGTCAGGCGCGTCCGGGCCGGTCATATGGCCGAGAAGACGCGTCATATGCAGGCCGCGCTCCAGGTAACGGCCGATCGACAGGAAACGCCAGCCGGTGAAGCGATACATGTTTTCGTGCACGAGACCGGCAAAGCCTGCAAGCTTGCGCAAAAGGATCGTCATGGCATGGGTAGCGTCGTCGCCGGGGGCCACTTTCGCGTGGAAACGGCGGGCGGTCTTGGCAAGGTCGTTCAGCGCCAGCCACCCGTCCGGCGAAAAGCGGTCGCGAATGTTGCTGGCGGAATAAAGCGCGCTGTTGATGTTGTTCAGCAGGCTTTCCGGCACGGCATCGTTCATCTCCACATCGAGCGTTTCGAGATAGCGTGTCACATGGGCAAGCAGCGGCTGGCGCGGATCGGCGGATTCGGCATAACGCCCGTGCCAGGCGCGCAGGATGCGCAGGGCGCCTTCCGAACGCTCGATATAACGCCCGAGCCAGAACAGATTGTCGGCTGCGCGGCTCGGCAGGCTGCCCGGCATATTGCGGGTGAAGCTCTCTTCCGCCGGCAGAAGCGTGGTGCGCTCCACAGGTCTGTCACTGACGATCCAGACATCGGCAGCGCTGCCGCCCGATTGCATGGCGATGGCAGACACATCGTCGCCGCTGCCGATCCGTGCGAAGCCGCCCGGCATGATCTGCCAGCCTTCCTGGGTGCGCGCAGCAAAAACGCGAAGGCTCATCGGGCGCGGCACGAGCTTGTTGTCGATATAGGCCGGGGTGGTTGAGAGCTTCACCACTTCCTGGCCCACCAGCCTGTGGCCGTCGGAGGTAAGCCAGTCGCTGATCGATTCCTTTGCAGTTTCTCTCAGGGAAGAGCCGAGCACGGACTGGCCGTTGTCGTCGAAGAAGGGAAGCCGGGAATAGGCAGGCCCGATGACCATGCCTTCGATATTGCCGGCGACATGGCGGCGTTCGGCTTCCTGACCGCACCACCAGGTGGCGATGGATGGCAGTTTCAGCTCCTCGCCCAGAATGTGGCGGCAGATGCGCGGCATGAAGGCGAGCAGCGCCCTGGTTTCGAGAATGCCGCTGCCGAGCGCGTTGACGATGGTGAGCGCCTCATTGCGCAGCGCCTGCACCATGCCGGGCGTGCCGATATGGGAGTGCTGGTTGAGTTCCAGAGGGTCGGAATAGGAGGCGTCGAGACGCCGCCACAGAACGCCGATCGGTTTTAGCCCGGCCACGGTTCTGACCATGACGCGGCCGTTGACGACGGTGAGGTCCTCGCCTTCCAGCAACATGAAGCCGAGATAACGGGCGATATAGGCGTGTTCGAAATAGGTTTCGTTGGCGGGACCGGGCGTCAGCACGGCGATCCGGTCATCCGGGTGCTTTCTTTGCGCCTGCAGCGCGTCGCGGAAAGCACCGAAAAACGAGGCGAGACGGTGGACATGGGTTTCCGCATAGATATCGGAAAGCGCGCGAGTGGTCGCCACCCGGTTTTCGAGAGCAAAACCGGCGCCGGACGGTGCCTGCGTGCGGTCAGCCAGTACCCACCAGTTGCCGTCAGGTCCGCGGCCGATCTCGAAGGAACAGAAATGCAGATAGTGGCCGGTTGCCGGTTTCACGCCGACCATGGGCCTTAGAAATTCCGGATTGGAGGCAATCAGCGCTGGCGGCACATAACCTTCCTTCACCAGCCGGTTCTCGCCGTAAAAATCGGCAACCATGGCTTCGAGAAGATTGGCGCGCTGCTTCAGTCCTTCGGAAAGTACCGTCCATTCCCTGTCGTCGATCAGGACCGGAATGTGGGAGATCGGCCAGTTTCTTTCGCTGCTGCCCTTGCCGTAGTCGCGGTAGAACACGCCGGCGTCGCGCAGATAGCGGTCGGTGCGGGCAAAGCGCTCGTGCAATTCCCGTTCCGACATGCGCGACAGGGCGTCGAGCAGGGTCTTCCAGACCGGCCTGACCTTGCCATTGGTATCGAGCATTTCGTCGGCAACGCCCGGCAAGGGGGAATATTCAAGCCCGCGTGGTTGCGCGCCTGTTTCCGTCTTGCGTTCCGTTGCCGGGGCTTTGGACAATTTACACTCCGTAAGGCCGACGCAGATCGAGCGTCAGCGGAAATTCTGACGACACGGTTTCCGCCATCAGCGGATATTGCCCGGCCGTATGCCCCCATGGTTCGAAACGGGCGAGGCGGCGTGCCTCGGCCTCATTGCCGTTGACGGGAAACGTCTCGTAATTGCGCCCGCCCGGATGAGCAACATGATAGATGCATCCGCCGATCGATCGCCTCGACCATGTATCATAAATGTCAAAGGTCAAGGGTGAATTGACGGGCAGGACGGGATGCAGGCCGGAAGAGGGCTGCCACGCCTTGAAGCGCACGCCGGCCACCGCGACACTGCGGTTTTCTGTTGGTGTCATCGGCACGGCGCGTCCGTTGCAGGCGACGGTGTAACGAGAAGGGTTGGAGGTTTCCAGCCGCACCTGCAGGCGCTCCACGGAGCTGTCGACAAAACGCACGGTGCCGCCGATCGCGCCCTGTTCGCCCATCACATGCCAGGGTTCCAGCGCCTGGCGCAGCTCAAGCTTCGCACCCTCGTATTCCACCTCGCCGAAGAAGGGGAAACGGAATTCCTGCTGGGCGGTGAACCATTCCGGCTTGAGGTCGAAACCGTTTTCTCTGAGGTCCGCAAGCACATCGAGAAAATCCGCCCAGATATAATGCGGCAGCATGAAGCGGTCGGCGAGCGCCGTACCCCAGCGCACGAATTTGCCGGCGGCCGGATTTTTCCAGAAACGGGCGATGAGGGCGCGCACCAGCAATTGCTGGGCAAGCGACATGCGCGCGTTCGGCGGCATTTCGAAACCGCGAAATTCCACCAGTCCGAGGCGCCCGGTCGGCCCGTCGGGTGAAAACAGCTTGTCGATGCAGATTTCGGCCCGGTGGGTGTTACCCGTCACATCCGTCAGCAGATTGCGGAACAGCCGGTCGACCAGCCATGGTAGAGGCGGAGCGCCCTCACCGGGGGCAGGCACCTGCGCCAGCGCAATTTCCAGTTCGTAGAGACTGTCGTGGCGGGCCTCGTCGATGCGCGGCGCCTGACTTGTGGGGCCGATGAACAGGCCCGAAAAGAGGTAGGAGAGCGATGGATGCCGCTGCCAGTGCAGAACGAGGCTTTTGAGAAGATCGGGCCGGCGCAGGAAGGGGCTGTCATTGGGGTTTGCCCCACCGACAACCACATGATTGCCGCCGCCGGTGCCGGTATGGCGGCCGTCGATCATGAATTTGTCGGCGCCGAGACGCGACTGGCGCGCCTCCTCATAGACTGCCGTGGTGATATTGACGCAATCTTTCCAGCTCGAAGCGGGGTGGATGTTGACCTCGATCACACCGGGATCGGGCGCGACGCGGATAACATTGAGGCGTTCGTCATGCGGCGGTGCATAACCCTCGATATGGACGGGCAGTCCAAGCTCTGTGGCAGCCGCTTCCGCTGCCGCGATCAGTTCGAGATAATCCTCGATGCGCTCGACCGGCGGCATGAAAACGCAAAGCCTTCCGTCACGCGGTTCCACTGACATGGCGGTGCGCACCGCGCCGCCGATTTCACCAAGCGTCTGCTCTATGCGCTCCTGCCCGGCCACTTCGCTTGCCTGGAACGAGGCTTCGGGCATGGCGCGACCGGAGGGCGTCAAGACATCGGGAAGCGGACCCCTGGGGATAGAAGGGTCGGCCTCATGGATATAGGGATAGGCCGACGGCGGCACATAGGGCAGGGTGCCGAGCGGCAGGCGGTAACCGACCGGGCTGTCGCCCGGAACGAGAAAAATCTTGCCGCGCCGCGTCTTCCATTTTTCGCTGATCCAGCGTTCGCCGGCGGCGCGCGCATTCCATGCCTGTACCGGCAGGATGTAGCCGGTGGGCGTCGTCAAACCGCGTTCGAAGACGCGGGCGATACGGTTGCGCTCTTCCGGATCCTTCAGTCTGGAATTGGACGGGTCGACATTGTCGGGCAGGCTGCCTTCCTTGATGATCCATTCGGCCGGATCCTCATAGGCTGGCAGCACCAGATCAGGCTCAATGCCGAGCTGGGTGGCTATACCACCCAATAGCTTCTGTGCATCTTCGGCCTTGACGCCCGTATCTGCGCCTTCCTCCGCAATCAGGGCCGGGTTCTGCCAGATCGGCAGGTCGTCCTTCCGCCAGTAGAGCGAAAAGGTCCAGCGCGGCAGGGTTTCGCCCGGATACCATTTCCCCTGCCCGTAATGCAGAAAGCCGCCCGGTGCGAAACGCTCACGCAGGCGGCGGATCAGGGCGTCGGCCTTTTCACGCTTTGTCGGCCCGACTGCGCCGGTGTTCCATTCGTCGGATTCGAAATCGTCGATGGAAACGAAGGTCGGCTCGCCGCCCATGGTCAGCCGGACGTCATGGCTGTTCAGAACGCCGTCGACCGCTTCACCGAGCGCGTTGAGCTCCTCCCAGCTTTCATCCGAAAAGGGTTTGGTGATACGCGGTGTCTCGGCAACACGCCGGACCTGCATGTCGAAGGCGAATTCGGTATTGGCGTGGCCGAAATAACCGCCGGAAATCGGTGCGGCATTGCGATAATGCGGCGTTGCGGCCAGCGGAATATGGCTTTCACCTGTCAGAAGCCCGGAGGTCGGGTCAAGCCCGATCCAGCCGGCGCCGGGCATATAGACCTCGGCCCAGGCGTGAAGATCGGTGAAGTCCACTTCGGTGCCGGATGGGCCATCCAGCGCCTTGAGATCGGGAGTGAGCTGAATGAGATATCCCGACACGAAGCGGGCGGCGAGGCCAAGATGCCGCAGAACCTGCACGAGCAGCCAGCTCGTATCGCGGCAGGAGCCCTTGCCGGAAGCGAGCGTCTCCTCCGGCGTCTGGACGCCGGGTTCCATGCGGATGACGTAACCGATCTCCTGTTGCAGGCGGGCATTGAGGCCAACGACCATGTCCACAGTCGGTTGCCCCGGCGTGCGGTCGACGGTGGCCATGAAGGCGGCAAGCAGCGGGCCTGTCGGTTCCGGCTTCATGTAGATGGAGAGATCGTCCCGCAATTCCTGCGGATAATCGAACGGCCACTTTGTCGCCTCTTCCTCCACAAAGAAATCGAACGGATTGTAAACCGTCATATCGGCGACAAGATCGACCTCGATCTTAAATTCCGTCGCCGGCTCGGGAAAAACGAAGCGGGCGAGGTAATTGCCGTAAGGATCTTGCTGAAGGTTCACGAAGTGATTGGAGGGCGAAACCTTGAGCGAATGGCTGATGACACGGGTTCTGGAGTGCGAGGCGGGCTTTAATCTTATGATCTGTGGTCCAAGGCGAACAGGATTGTCGTATTTATAATGCGTCAGATGATAGATGCTCGCTTTGATCGCCATTAATCTGCCTTGCCCGGTTTTCCGGCTTATGCGGTTTGTCCGCCCCTCTGAAATTATCCGGATTTTGTGCAATGCAGGAAAAGAAAGCAAGGATCATTTCCGGAAGCGACAGCATTGTTGGGTTAAGCCGCGATATTTGCCCGCGGGAAGAATTGTCTGGGCTTTTCAATCATCGCAGCTGAGATTTCGCCGGGATTGTGGACAAGGTTGAACGGCGTGTTATTGCTTGGCAACGAAAGGCGCAGAATCGCGCCCCGCTTTCTTTGCCGACTGACGTTTCGGAATGGAATGAATGGCAACAACGGTGACCGACGATCAGCGCAAAAGCGCGGCTAATCTTTCGGGTTTCGATCTCGATTTTCCCGCGCAGCTGCGCATGATGGGGCGCGCCTTCTGGACCTCGCCGGTGCGCAATCGGCTGATCTTGCTGTCGATGGCGTTGCTCACGGTAATATTGCTCACCGCTTACGGCCAGATCAGGCTCAATGAATGGAACGCGCCGTTTTACAATGCGCTGGAGCGGCGCGATCTTGCCGCCTTCATTCACCAGCTGGAGGTCTTCGCCATCATCGGGGGGGCGTTGCTTCTCCTCAACGTCATCCAGACCTGGCTGAACCAGATGACGGCGCTGAACATGCGCGAAGGTCTTGCCAAGGATATGGTGGATCAATGGCTGAAACCCGGGCGCGCCGCCCGTCTTGCCGGTTTCGGCACGATTGCGATCAACCCCGACCAGCGCCTGCATGACGATGTCCGCAATCTCGCTGAAAGCAGTACGGCGCTTTCCATCGGGCTCGTCAATGCGACGATCCTGCTCATCAGCTTTATCGGCGTCCTCTGGTCGCTCTCGGCGGGCTTTGCTGTCACCATCGGCGGCGATACCTATGCTATCCCCGGCTACATGGTTTGGGCGGCGATATTTTACGCCGGTTCAGCCTCCCTGCTCAGCAATCTCGTCGGTTATCGGCTGGTTGGACTGAATGCCGAGCGTTACTCCAAAGAAGCGGAGCTTCGCTTCTCGCTGATGCGGGCCAGCGAAAATCTTGCCGCCATTGCCCTTGCGCGCGGCGAAAAGAACGAAAGGCGGCGGATCGGTATCGATGTTGATGCGGTGATTGGCGTCATTCGAGGGCTGGCGATGGCCCTGACAAATCTAACATGGGTTTCGGCGGGATATGGCTGGCTGGCGGTGGTGGCGCCGATTCTGATTGCAGCTCCCGTTTATTTTTCCGGCAATCTGACATTCGGCGGGTTGATGATGGCCGTGGGTGCGTTCAACCAGGTCAACACGGCGCTGCGCTGGTACATCGACAATTTCGGACCGATTGCCAGCTGGAAGGCCACGTTACAGCGCGTTTCGGTGTTCCGTAACGCCCTTATCGAGATGGACAGCGTCGAACAGCACGGCTTGGCGATCGATCTGCAACGCAGCGCGGAGAATGAAAAAATCCGCCTCCAGTCGGTGGTGATCTGCCGCGATGCGGGCGGACAGGATTTGGATCGCGGCTTCCAGCTGCGCGAGAGCGAAGTCACGATCGGGCCGGGCGAACGACTGATGATCAATGGCGAGCAGGGCGTGAACCGAAGGCTGCTTTTTGCGGCCATGGCGGGCCTGTGGCCCTGGGGACAGGGCAGGATAGAGATGCCCGAACAGTCCGACACGCTTTTCATCGCCCAGCACGGCTATCTGCCGGCGGGTTCGCTGCGTGAAATCCTCGCCTATCCGCGCGCTCCCCAGCGTTTTGCCGATGCCGATTATATCTCGGCGCTCGCTGCCTGCGGGCTTGGCGAGATGGCGTCCCGTCTCGATGAAAACATTCGCTGGGATAAAAAACTGGATTCAGACGAGCAGGCCAGCATCCGGGTTGCAAACGCCCTGCTGCTGAAGCCGAAATTCCTCGTTATCGATGATTTGCTCGAAGGGTTGGAAAAACAGACGCAGGATACGCTGGCGGAAGTTCTGAACGGGATCGACAGTGCGGCGATCATCTATATCGGCCGCTCCGAAACATTTCTGTCGGTTCTCGCCCCGGCCGTGGCGCATCTCGACCATACCGCGCAGAAGGAAAATATCTCCCCGGCAGACAGCGCTCCGCTATAGGCCGTCGGGCTATGGAGTTGTTCGGAGCGGGTTATAGCCGAAGATGCCATTGATCCGAAGCGAGCCGCGGCTGTTTGACAAGGCTTAGTGTGGTGTCCGGCTCCACCTGCGAACGCAGAGCAAATGTGCCGGTCGCCAGGCTGATGGCGACGACGCTGGCGACCACCAGGACAATACGGTCGTAGCGCTGCTGTATTGCGTTGTTTCCACTCCAGTCATAGGCCATTCGCACGCCCTCGCGTTTTTTGGAATCGTGCCTCATCATGGTTAACCGAAGCTTACGACGGCTCTATGATTCCTTGCTGTTTTGGAAGGGCTGCCGCGACAAATCGGCTATTGGCGGATGGGGTGCGGTTGTTTAAGTCCGGCAGCGGGAGGCTTGTGAAAGGACTTTGAGACATGGACCAGCAACCGCCCGCCGATATGGAACTCACGCTCAGAACGCTTGCGATGCCCGCCGATGCCAACCCGGCCGGCGATATTTTCGGCGGCTGGGTCATGTCGCAGATGGACCTTGCCGCTTTCGTCCGCGCCAATGATGTGGCTGGCGGCCGCACCGTCACCGTCGCAGTCAATGAGATCGTCTTCAAGAAGCCGGTCAAGATCGGCGATACATTGTGTGTCTATACCAAAATCGAAAAGATCGGCCGTACCTCTGTCACATTGAAGATCGAGGCGTGGACCCGCAGGCACTATCAGGATTCACGCGAAAAGGTGACGGAGGCCGTCTTCATCATGGTCGCGGTGGACGACAACGGCGATCCTCGTCCCGTCCGCAAGGAGGCGTGAGACGGCTTCCGCTTTTTTTTCAAAGCAATTCCGAAGCGCCTGCAAATGACTAGAAGCATAGGCGTTTCGGATTTTTCGCAATTCGATATCCGTCCGCTCAATACTTTAGAAATATCCAATTTATTTATCAATTTTTGCGATCAAGATATGGAATAGGACGAGGATCAGGCTTTGACCATTCCAGGTGTTGTTATTGTCGGCGGCGCTCACGGCACGCTCGCCCTTGCGCGCAGCCTCGGCGCCCTGAATGTGCCTGTCTATTATCTCACCCATGATTCACCGTTGCCAGGCTGGTCGCGCTTCGTGCGGGAAACAATCCGCTGGGATGGCCCGCACGACGCCGGAGCAATGGAGTTCCTGCGTCAGATGGCGGCGAAACGTGGTTTGAAGGGCTGTCTGCTGGTGCCATCCGGTGACGGGGAGGTCCAGCTCGTTGCGCAGCATCGTGAGGAGCTTTCCGCTCTTTACAAGATCGTTTTGCCGGATTGGGCGGAGCTGCAATGGCTCTGCGAAAAACCGCTGCTTTATCAGCGCGCCGCAGAACTCGGCGTCGATATTCCGCGTACCTATGCACTGACATCGGCCGCTGACATCGACACGCTGGACATATTGTTTCCCGTCATTCTCAAGCCGAATATGGGGGGTGGCGATACCACCATCGCCCGGGCAAAAGTCATTCGTGCCGATGACCGCCATGCTTTGAAAACGGCTTTTGCCGATGCGAGTGAAGAGATCGGCGTCGGCAATGTCGTCGTGCAGGAACTCATTCCGGGTGGAGGAGAAAGCCAGTTCTCCTACGCGGCGCTCTGGCTGAACGGAGAGCCGGTAGCGGAATTCACTGCCCGGCGCGTCCGGCAATATCCTGTCGATTTCGGCTATACCAGCACCCGCGTCGAGGTCGTCGACAACGGGAAAGCGGTGGAGGCGGCCCGAAAAATACTGAAATCGGCCGGCCATAGCGGGCTGGTCGAGGCGGAATTCAAGCTCGACCACCGGGACGGGAAACTCAAGCTTCTCGATGTCAATCCGCGCCCATGGTCATGGTTTGGCCTTTGCTCGGCGGCGGGCGTCGACCTTGGCGCCCTGCTATGGCGGGTCGCCAACGGTGAGCCGGTCGGTCCGCCCGGCGATGTGCGGCAGGGTGTTTCCTGGTCCTATCTTGTCCGCGACGCCGTTGCCGCTTTCACATTGGCCCGGAGGGGGCAGACGAAAATTGGTGACTACCTTGCTTCTCTGGGCAAGATCCGCAGCTGGGCCGCCTTTGCGCCGAAGGATCCCTTGCCGGGCCTGATCGACCTGCCGCTAACGGTCTCGAGAGTCGTGAGAAAACGCCTTCTTCCCGGCCTGAGATCAGGACAATCGGGGAGAATTTTCTTTCAGCCGATAAAACGCCTTGTGAAATATGGAGTCATAAGGGCGGGGCTGGAGGTGAGTTCTCTCCCGGCCGTCCGTTCGGCATTTCCGTCTTTTGCCGGGCGTGGCGTAATCTTTACGCTTCATCATGTGCGCCCCGGAGGGGTTGTTTCGGCTTTCGCACCCAATGTGCAATTGTCCGTCACGCCGCAATTTCTGGAAGAGGCGATACAGGCCGCACTCGAATGCGGTCTTGTTCCTGTCCATCTGCACGATCTGCCGGCTCTGCTTGCCGATAATCACGAGGGCCGGTCCTTCTGCGCCTTCACGCTCGACGACGGCTATCGAAACAATGCCGAGTATGCCGCACCGATCTTCCGTAAATATGCCGTTCCCTACACGATTTTCATCACGCCGGGTTTTGTGGAGCGAACACGCAGCCTCTGGTGGGAAACCGCTGCTGCCTTGACGCAGAAAGCCGCGTCTTTCGAATTCGATTTCGGGGCGGGGCCGGAACTGGTGGCGTGCGCCAGCCCTTCGCAGAAAGCGGAGGCATTCACGCGGCTTGAAGATTTCGTCCAGAATTTTTCGGAAGACGAGGCGGTGGAAAGGATCGATCGTGTCGCGAGGCAGCATGGCGTCGATCCCATCGCGATCGTGGACGAACTTGTCATGGATGAAGACGAGATCAAGGCGCTGGCGCAAGACCCTCTGGTGCATTTCGGCGCACATACCGTGACGCATGTGAATATGCGCAAGGTCGATGCGACGCGTCTGGCTTATGAGATCGCGGAATCGACGCGTCGGGTGGAAGCTTATGTCGACCACCGGCCACGGTCCTTTTCTTATCCCTATGGCTGGGTAAAGGCCGTGGGAGAACGGGAAGCGAAAGCGGTTCACGACGCAGGATTTTCTGCAGCCGTGACCACGCAGGCTGGCGTTATCGATCCCCGTTGCCTTGAAAAGCCGACGCAGCTGCCGCGTGTATCGCTGAATGGTCGCTTTCAGAAAAAGCGTTTCGTCAACGCGCTCATTTCAGGTCTGCCCTTCCGGTTCATCTAGCGACCTTGTTCGTTCGCCATCTCTCGGCCGTCTCGCCAGATGTTTCTGCGGCTCGCATTTGGCGTTCTCTTTTGCCGTTTCCGATTTTTCTCTCGTCCTTCGAGCCTCTTTGCGGCTGATTGGTCAGTGCGAAAAGCTGTGTCGCAAATTTTGTTATTCACATCCACTTATCTATTGATTATAAATAAATTTATCGACAGTAAACATTACAACTTTTATGAAGACATCGCCCTTGCTATTAATTTTTGCCGATGATCTGACCGGAGCGCTCGACGCCGCCGCCCCTTTTGCCGGGCGCGGGCTGGCGACCGAGGTTGCCATCGGGCTTGACGGTGCGCGTGCGGCGTTGGCGGATGCGCCTGCCGTCCTTAGCGTCAATCTCGGCTGCCGCGACGGCGAGGCGGATGAAGCCCGCCGCCGCACGCGGGAACTGCTGGGGATGATTCCGGTCGATACCATCCTTTTCAAGAAGATCGATTCCCGCCTGAAGGGGCATATTGCGGCGGAAATGGATGCGATTTCCTATCGCCACGCGCTTGTCGCGCCCGCAATTCCGGATTTCGGACGCGTCGTTATTGGCGGAGCCGTTTCCGGCTTTGGCGTCGACGCTGCCATTCCGGTTCATGAAAGGCTTCGCGGGCATGCCGACCGTTGCACGATACCCGATACGCGATCAAAGGGCGAAATCGCCGAGGCTCTCGCCGCCGCGCAGGCGCAAGGGGCCGATCTTCTGGTCGGCGCGCGCGGGCTTGCCGAGGCGCTGGCTGAGGCGATGACGGCGCAGGCTGTTCCTGAGGCCGCGATCATTCCGGCCGGAAAGGGGCTTTTTGTCATCGGGTCTCGCGATCCGATCACGGTGGAGCAGATTGACGTTCTCAAAAGCGTTGGACCTGTTTCGATCATTGAGGCGCCGAATGGCGTCATGCCCCGCCACACCGATGACGGTGCCGGTCTGATGCTGGTTCAAGCGACGCAGGGTGCGGAAAATCTGTCGCCGCTTGCGGTTTCAGACCGGTTGGCGCAAGGCGTCGTGCCGCATTTTACCGCCGGAGCGGCGAGACTGCTGTTGTCAGGTGGAGCCACGGCGGAGGCCGTGCTGCGGGCCATGGGCGTTTCGCGCTTGCGTCTTGCCGGCGAATGCCTGCCGGGTCTCGGCGTGGGCTGGTCCGGCGATCAATGCATCATTGCGAAGTCCGGCGGTTTTGGGCAAGCTGACACGTTGAAACGGATCGCGAAAATGATGCTTGGCGACAATGACGCTGGAGAGAGCTGACCAGATGGGGCTGATGAAAGAAACGGCGCGCAAGGCACTTCCGGACATTATTTTCGAGAGAATGCACCGCGCGATCAAATCCGGCGCCTACAAGCCGGATGAGCGGCTGCCGACCGAGCATGAACTCGCCATGGAATTCGAAGTATCGCGACCGGTGGTGCGCGAGGCACTCCGGCGGCTGCGCGAACAGGGTTTCATCTATTCCCGCAGAGGCTCCGGCAGCTATGTCAGGGCCTTCGGCCTGCGCGAGCCGCTCGGCTTCGGACAGCTTGAAAACGTCGCGGACCTTCTCAACTGTTACGAATTCAGGCTGACGCTGGAGCCGGCAGCGGCGGCGGCCGCGGCTCTGCGGCACGATGGTGAGAGACTTGCGGCGATCCGGAAGGCGCTCGAACTGATGCGGGATGCGACCAATCGCCAGTCCCACCGCGAGGATGCCGATTATCAGTTTCATCTCGCCATCGCACGGGCGGCGCGGAACAGTTATTTCTCCACTGCGATGGAAGCGCTGAAAGACCATATTGCCGTGGGAATGAAGTTCCACGGCATGTCATTGAAGCGGGAAGCATCCGGCCTGACGCGTGTTTTTGCCGAGCATGAGGCAATCGCAAAGGCGATTGCCGATGGGGATGCAGAGGCGGCACGCCAGCTGATGCTCCAGCACCTGACCGGATCGCGCGACCGCCTGTTTGAGTCTTCGCACACGGAATAAGCGGGTGACCGAAGACCGATGCGCGCGTCCGCGCACCGGAATTTTGCTCAGAAGGCGTGGCGGTAAACGCCGAGCACATCCTCGAGGCTCATGTCGACGGGGTTGTTGTCCATCAGCCGGCGGATGGCATGCGCATTCTCAGCGTAGCGGGGAAGATCGGCTTCAATGGCGCCGTGCCGTGCAAGCGACATTTCGATGCCGAGTCCGGCACAGAAATCCGTCGCCGCCTTGCGCAAATCATCAGGCGAAAGATGTTCGCGAAGCCCGAGCGCTCCCGCCACCTCCGCCGTCTTCGCAGAAACCGCGGGCTGGTTGAAGGCCAGAACATGCGGAAAGACGATGGCGTTCGCCAGCCCGTGCGGCAGGTTAAGAAGCGTGCCGAGCGGATAGGCGATGGCATGGCCGGCGGCCGTATTGACCGGACCAAGGCAGATGCCGCCATAATAGGAGGCAAGCATCATGCCTTCCCGCGCTTCAGTATCCGCACCGTCGCGGACGGCGCGCGCCAGATATTTACCGACCAGTGCAAATCCCATGCGTGCGAAACCGTCGATCATCGGGTGGGCCTTGCGGTTGGTGAAGGCTTCGACGCAATGGGCCATGGCATCCACACCCGTTGCCGCCGTAACGGCTGGTGGGACCGAATAGGTGAGTTCCGGATCGAGCACGGCGAAATCCGCGATCAGATGAGGGCTTTCGACCGCGATCTTGCTGCCTTTTACCGGGTCTGTGATAAGCGAACGGATGCCGGCTTCGGAGCCGGTTCCGGCGGTGGTGGCGATCTGCACCAGCCGCGTGTTGCGCCCGGCAACCCTGTTCGGTCCAGCCACATCCTCAAGCGTCTGGCCGGAATTCCAGAGCGCTGCGACCAGCTTCGCCACATCCATTACCGAACCGCCGCCGAGGCCGATGACGAGATCCGGCTTGGCGGCGCTTGCCGCGGAAAGGGCGGCTTCGAGCGTTGTGGTGTCCGGCTCGCCGGGAATGGCGTCGAAGACAGTGAAAGGACCCGGCAATTGCAGCCGTTCGGCAAATTTGGCCGTCAGCGGTGTGGCGATAACGAGGGTCGATGCGGTTTTCCCCGCCCAGACGCCGACCTGTGAAACGGTGCCGGCGCCAACGGCGAGCCGGCGTGGCTGATGGATGAGAATGGGAGCTGTCGACATGGTGCTCATCCCTTTCGATCCTTGCCCGCCACCAGCTTGCGCGCATAGGCGATGGCCGCATTCATGTTGCCGTGATTGGCGATGCCCTTGCCGGCGATATCGAAAGCCGTGCCGTGATCGACGGAGGTGCGGTCTATCGGCAGATCGACGGAGACATTGACGGCGGTGTCGAAAGCGACAAGTTTGATCGGGATATGGCCCTGATCGTGATATTGTGCGACGACGAGATCGAAAGCGCCGGAATAAGCCCGGTGGAACACGGTATCGGCGGAAATCGGTCCCTGAACTTCGATGCCTTCGGCGCGTGCGGCGGCGACCGCCGGTGCGATCTGATTGTCATCCTCATTGCCGAACAGGCCGTTTTCACCGCAATGCGGGTTGATACCGGCAACCGCGATGCGCGGTTGACCATAACCGATGCGTTTCAGATGCGCGTTGCCAGCGCGGATGGTCGCAAGCACGCGCTCCGTCGTCGCGCGGGTAATGGCTTCCTGCAAGGAGACATGGGTGGAAACGTGAATGACCTTCAACCGTTCGGAGGCGAGCAGCATATAGGCAGCCGAGGAGCCGGTGAGGCTTCGCAACATGCCGGTGTGGCCATCATAATGGTGACCGGCGAGATTCAGGGCTTCCTTGTTGATCGGCGCGGTAACGATGCAGCCGATTGCGCCCGCTTCGGCATCGCGAACAGCCTTTTCGATAAAGCGGAACGCGGCGTCTCCGGCAACAGGCGACAATGTACCCCAGGGCAGCGGCGCACCCTCCACTGGCAGGTCGACCACGTGCTGAGAAAGATCGATATCAACGCCGAGCGCATCCTGCGCCGCTTCCAGCGTGGCGAGGTTGCCGTAAATCCGCGTCGCTGCACGATCCGAACCGGACATTTCGGCGAGCGCCCGCACCGTGATTTCCGGGCCGACACCACAGGGATCGCCCATGGTGATGCCAATAATATTGCTCATCTTTGTCTCCCGTCGTTCTCGTCAGCCCAGCCGGGCGCCAGCCGGACATATTTGATTGCGCGGCGATGATAGGTGTAGCTTGCATGCAGCGTACCGTCCGGCGCTTCCAGAAGCCACGGATAGGACATTTCCAGATTGCGCCCATCGGTCGAATCGTTCGAAAGGCAGGTGCCCGGCCCGTCTTCGATCAGGATCCGGGTGGCAAAACTGCGCCCGTCATCGTCGGACAGGCAGATCGAAACAGGCGCGCGGGGCACACCCCAGACGGGAACGCACCCGCCGCTCGGATCGGCATCCGGCCTGTCGTCGTCCTCTCCCAGTTCGTCGTAAAGCGAGGCGCGGCGATCGCTCGACTGCGCGGCATTGACGGGGTTGCAGATCATAGCCAACCTGCCATCGTTGAGCTTGATGACCGCAATGGAGGAATTATTGTTGGGCACATCGGTCGGCTCCGGCTTTGACCACGAGCGGCCGCCATCGGCGCTTTGCGTGCGGTAGACGAAGTCAGCCTGACGGCGGCGGAAGAAGGCGGCGTAGTCCCCATTCGTCACCGCAACCGGGCTCATATGCACGCAGCCGGTCGATTCCTCCAGATCCTGCAATCGCCAGGTCGCACCATTGTCCGTGGATATGCCGAGCGCTGCCGTATCGTGGCTACCGTTCCATTTCTGGCCGGGGCGCTGGATGCAGCGGAAGATCGGCAGCAGCCAGGCACCGTCATCTCGGATGCGCAGCGGCGCGCGGATGAAGCAGCCCTGCGGGAGATCGAGAAAACGTCCTTCCTCGGAAACAAGCTTTTCCGGTGCAGTCGCGTCGCGGTGGATCCGCGCCATGCGAATGCGGCATTCATCCTGATTACCGGAGGGCTGAGCGGTATGAAACAGCCACAGAACGCCATCCGGCGCGGTGAAGGCAACCGGGTTCTGTTCGGAATGGGAGGGGTCGTGGCTCAGTCGCTGCGGCGGTCCCCACCGGGTTGCACCCGCCGTCAGTACGGATGCGAAAATCGAAATATCCGATTTTCCTTCCAGCGTGCCGCCGAACCATGCGCAGAGCAGGGCGCCATCGTCCAGAAGGTGCAGGAAGCTCGCATGGTTCTGAATCATGGGCGACGGCAGAAAGGCTTCCTGCCGGTTTTCCGACACGGCATGCATGGCTCCGGTCATGGCGCGAGCGATGTCATCAGGGGTCATCATGGTCTCCTCTTGTCTCGATGAAAATGACATATTAAAAAAGTTGTCAAGTTTATTTGATAGAAAATGAGGATTCGATATTTTTGATATTTGGAATTAAACTTTTGTTTTTAAATAATAAAATTAATGAATTTGGCTTTAATAAAAATTGCCGTCGAAAAATAAATTGACAAAAAACGTGATAGCGTCGATGCTTCGCTAACGGGTGGAGGAGACAATCATCCGCATGCCATGCTCCTTAATGCAGGAGACGGGGATTTTTCAAATGCCCCTTGCGGCGCGCCGCCATGTTGCTGAATTTCTGAATCTGGGAGGAGAACGGAATGAAGAAGTCATTGATTGCGGGCGCCCTTGTCTTGGGTTCCTTCAGCGCCGCGGTTTCGCCGGCGCTCGCGGCATCGGGTCCGATCAAGATCGTGCTGGCGGAAGAGGCGGACCTGCTGGAGCCCTGCATGGCCACCCGCTCCAACATCGATCGCATCATCATGGAAAATGTCAGCGAGACGCTGACGGAGCTTGATGTGCGCGGCAACAAGGGTGTTCAGCCGCGCCTTGCCGAGAAGTGGGAGCAGAATGCCGATGGAAGCTGGCGTTTCCACCTGCGTGAAGGCGTAAAGTTTTCCGACGGCACGGCGTTCGATGCCAAGGACGTCAAGCACAGCTTCGAACGCATTATGAGCGACAAGAACGCCTGCGAGTCCCGTCGTTATTTCGGTGGCATGACGGTGACCCCATCGATCGTTGATGACTACACGATCGACTTCAAGGCCGAACCGGCGCAGCCTATTCTGCCGCTCTTGATGTCGCTGGTCACCATCGTTCCGGAAGAAACCAAGATGGAATTCATCCGAGAGCCTGTCGGCACCGGGCCCTACAAGCTGACCGACTGGACGCCGGGTCAGCAAATTGTGCTCACCGCGCGCGACGATTATTGGGGGGACAAACCGCAGGTGACGGAAGCGACCTATCTTTTCCGCGCCGATCCTTCGGTTCGCGCGGCCATGGTGCAGACCGGCGAAGCCGATCTCTCGCCTTCGATTTCCCAGCTGGACGCCACCAATACGAAGACCGACTTTTCCTATCTCGACAGCGAGACGGTCTATATGCGTCTCGATCACAATATTGAGCCGCTGAACGATGTGCGGGTGCGCCGCGCGCTCAACCTCGCCATCGACCGGCAGGCCTTCCTCGGCACGCTGGTTCCAGAAGGCGCCGTGCTGGCCACCGCGCTCGTTCCGCCGACAACGCTTGGCTGGAACCCCGACGTCAAGGTCTTCCCCTATGACCCCGAGGGCGCAAAAAAGCTGCTCGAGGAAGCAAAGGCTGCCGGTGTGAAGGTGGATACGCCGATCACCATCATCGCGCGTACCGCGAATTTCCCCAACGTCACCGAGATCATGGAGGCGATCCAGCAGCAATTGCAGGATGTCGGCTTCAAGATCGACCTGAAATTCGTGGAAGTGGCCGAGCACGAAAGCTATTATTCCAAGCCCTTCAAGGAAGGCCGCGGACCGCAGATTGTCGCCGCCATGCACGACAATTCCAAGGGCGACCCGTCCTTCACCATGTTCTTCAAATATGCCACCAAGGGCACACAGTCCGGCTTCTCGGACAAGAAGGTTGACGATCTGATTGAACGTGCATCCGCAGCGGTCGGTGACGAGCGCGCCAAGCTCTGGTCGGAACTCATCGCTTATCTGCACGACGATGTGGTGGCCGATGTGCTGCTGTTCCACATGGTCGGCTTCTCCCGCGTCTCGGAACGGCTGGACTTCAAGCCCACCATCTCCACGAACTCGATGCTGCAGCTTTCGGAAATCGGCATCAAATAAGACCCCGCGTCTTGTCAATTGAGAAGCGGCGGCGCAGCGCAAGCTTCGCCGCCGCATTGAAAAACCGGAGGCAACCATGCTGAGTTTCATCCGAAAACGTTCCGTTGCGAGCCTGATCTCCCTGATCGGCCTCATCGTGATGGTTTTCTTCCTGTCGCGCCTGACGGGGGACCCGGCCGCATTGTTTCTGCCGGTGGAGGCTTCGGAGGAGTTGAAGCAGCAGTTTCGGGCGCTGCACGGGCTGAACGATCCGCTGACGGTGCAGTTCCTGCGCTATGCGGGCGATGTGATGACGGGTGATCTCGGAGAATCACTGAGAAAAGCGCGCCCGGCGCTGGATGTGGTGCTGGAGGCTTTTGTCTGGACGCTCTGGCTCGCTGTCATCACCATGTCGCTCGTTACCTCCGCCGCCATAGTCATCGGTTCGCTTGCGGCTTTCCGCTCTGGTGGCTTCTTCGACCGCATGGCTTCCAGTATCTCGCTCATCGGTGCATCCGTGCCGGATTTCTGGCTGGCGATCGTCGCCATCGTCGTCTTCTCTGTCAATCTCGCCTGGTTGCCCACGTCGGGAACGGGCTCCGTGCTGCACTGGATATTGCCGATCGCAGTCCTTTTTGTGCGCCCCTTCGGCATTATCGTGCAGGTGGTGCGCGGTTCGATGATCGGTGCTTTGTCCTCGGCCTATGTCAAGACGGCGCGCGCCAAGGGCGTAAAGTCGGGTCCGATCATTTTCATCCACGCTTTGCGAAACGCCATGCTGCCGGTCATCACCGTCATTGGCGATCAGGCGGCAAGCCTTCTCAATGGCGCCGTCATCGTCGAAACGATTTTCGGTTTTCCCGGCGTTGGCAAGCTGATGATCGACTCCATTCTTCAGCGCGATTTCAACGTCGTGCTGGCCGCCATTCTCGTGACCGCGCTGGCGATCTTCCTGATGAATCTTCTGATCGATATCGCCTATGCGCTCCTTGATCCGCGTATCCGGCACTGAGGAGGCCGTTCAGCCATGAGCCTTTCCAGCGCCGACAACGAGATCACCGCCGAGCCGTCCTTCGCAACACGTATGCTGCGCATGTTGTGGGCGGATAAATTCGCGCTCTGCGCCGCGATCTTCCTCATCGTCGTCGTTATCCTCGCTTTTGTCGGCCCGGCGTGGCTTGGCGATCTGGCGACGAAACAGAACCTGCGCGGGCGCAACCTCGCCCCGTTCGACTGGCAGCGCGAGTGGTATTTCTGGCTGGGGGCGGATGCGCTCGGCCGTTCGCTTCTCGCGCGCATTGTCGCCGCCACGCAAAACACGATGATGATCGCCGCCGGCGCGGTGCTTCTTTCCGCCATTACCGGCGCCGTGCTCGGGCTGATTGCCGGTTTTTCCTCCGACCGTGTCGGTCAGATCATCATGCGGCTTGCTGATGTTATCATGTCGTTCCCGTCGCTCTTGATTGCGGTCATCGTGCTTTATCTGCTCGGCTCCTCCATCCTCAACCTGATGCTGGTTCTCGCCATCACCCGCATTCCCGTTTACATCCGGACGACAAGGGCGGAGGTGCTTGAGGTGCGCGAGCGTATGTTCGTGCAGGCGGCGCGCGTGATGGGCGCATCCGGCAAGCGCATCCTGTTCCGCCACATCCTGCCCGTCGTGTTGCCGACGCTGACGACGCTTGCCACGCTTGATTTCGCCTATGTGATGCTGGCGGAAAGCGCGCTATCCTTCCTCGGTATCGGCATTCAGCCGCCGGAAATCACCTGGGGCCTGATGATTTCGCAGGGGCGGCAATATCTTACCAATGCCTGGTGGCTGTCCTTCTGGCCGGGACTTGCCATCATCCTCACAACCCTGTCGCTCAACCTGCTTTCGAACTGGCTGCGCATCGCGCTTGATCCCGTGCAGCGCTGGCGCCTGGAAATGAAAGGCCGCAAGCATGGCTGACCGTCTTCTCGACGTGCGCAACCTGTCCGTGGAGTTCCACACCGCAAGCGGTGTCGTCCATGCGGTAAAGGATGTCTCCTACCATATCGACCGTGGCGAAACGCTGGCCATCCTCGGCGAAAGCGGTTCGGGCAAGTCGGTATCGTCCTCGGCCATCATGAACCTCATCGACATGCCGCCCGGACATATCGGCGGCGGTCAGATATTGCTCGACGGTCAGGACCTTCTGACCATGCCGACCGAGGCGCGCCGCGAGATCAACGGCCGGCGCATCGCCATGATCTTTCAGGACCCGCTTAGCCACCTCAATCCGGTCTATACCGTCGGTTGGCAGATCCGCGAGGCGATGACCACCCATGGCATGAGCAAGGCGGCGGCGGAAACGGAGGCGAGGCGGCTTGTCGCCCGCGTCGGCATTCCTGACCCGGACGGGGCCTTGAAGAAATATCCGCATGAATTTTCCGGCGGTCAGCGCCAGCGCGTCATGATCGCCATGGCGCTGGCGCTTCGGCCCGATCTCCTGATCGCCGATGAGCCGACCACCGCGCTTGACGTGACGGTGCAGGCTGAGGTGCTTTCGCTGCTCAAGGAATTGCAGCGAGAAACCGGCATGGCCGTGCTCATCATCACTCACGATCTCGGCGTCGTCGCCGAAATCGCCGATCGCGTGGTTGTGATGGAAAAGGGCGTTCTGGTCGAGGCCGGCACGGTTCGCGAGGTCTATCGAAATCCGCAACACCCCTATACCCGCAAGCTCATCAGCGCAGCACCCGGCAAGGGCGATATGCATGAGCCGCAGGGGGTGGGCGAAGCGCTGCTCAGCGTGCGTGACGTGCGCAAGCGTTACGGCGCCTTCGAGGCGCTGAAGGGCATTTCCTTCGACCTCATGCCCGGAGAAACCATTGCCGTCGTCGGTGAAAGCGGTTCTGGCAAATCGACGCTGGCGCGTATTCTCTTGCGGCTGGACGAGCCGGATGCGGGCAGCGCCTTGTGGAAGGGCCGCGACCTTTTCAAGCTCTCGCCTGCTGAACTTTTTGCGCTCCGGCGCGATTTGCAGATGGTGTTTCAGGACCCCACCCAGTCGCTCAATCCGCGCATGACCGTGTTTCAATTAATTTCCGAGGCCTGGGTCATCCATCCGGAGATATTGCCCAAGGCAAGATGGCGTGAACGGGTTGCCGAATTGCTGCATCAGGTGGGTCTCTCGCCGGAACATATGCGCCGTTATCCGCACCAGTTCTCCGGCGGTCAGCGGCAGCGGATCGCGATTGCCCGCGCATTGGCACTGGAACCCAAGCTCATCATCTGCGACGAAGCGGTCTCGGCTCTCGATGTCTCGGTTCAGGCGCAGGTCATAGCACTTCTGGATAAGCTGCGCCGCGAAATGGGCCTCTCCTTCATCTTCATCGCGCATGATTTGCCGGTTGTTCGGGATTTTGCCGATCACGTCATGGTCATGCAGGGGGGAGAGATTGTAGAGTTCGGTACCGTCCGACAGGTGTTCGAAGCGCCGTGCGAGGCCTATACCCGTGCCCTTCTGTCCGCGAGCCTCGATCCAGACCCTGATATGCAATCCCAGCGTCATCCGTCCGTTGCCGGCGATGCCGTCGCAAATTCAAGCGGAGTTCTTTCATGAGCAAACAAGCTTTCGTCGCGCTCGTTACCTGTTTCAACGAGGACGAAACCATCAACTATGAGGCAACCCGCGCACAGGTGCGCCGCCAGGTGGCGGCCGGTAACAACATTATGTGCGCCGGGACCAATGGCGATTTTACCGCTTTGACGCATACGGAAAAAATCCGGCTGACCGAAGAGGTGGTGGACGAAGTTGCCGGCCGTGCCAAGGTCATCGTGAATGCGGGCATGCCCGCCACATTCGAAACCCTGCAACTTGCCAAAGCCTTCGACCGCATCGGCGCCGACGGTATCGCCGTCATCACGCCCTTCTTCATCGCCTGCACGCAGGATGGCCTGATCCGCCATTTCTCGACAGTGGCCGATGCCGTTGAAACGCCGGTCTATCTCTATGACATTCCCGCCCGCACCCAGAACCACATAGAGCCTGAAACCGCACGCAAACTCGCCATCCATGGCAATATCGCAGGCATCAAGGATTCCGGCGGCGCTCAGCAGACGCTCGAAGCCTATCTTCATGTGGCAAAGGAGATGCCGGGTTTCGAGGTCTATTCCGGCCCGGATCACCTCGTTCTCTGGTCGTTACAGAACGGCGCGGCGGGCTGCATTTCCGGCCTCGGCAACGCACTGCCGGATGTTCTGGCCGGCATTCTCAATGCTTTCAACGCCGGCGATATCACCGAGGCCGAACGCCAGCAGGCAATCTACACTGACTTCCGCATCGATCTCTACGCCCTCGGCTTCGCACCGGCCATGGTCAAGCGCTCGCTTTATCTCCAGGACTCTTCCGTTGGCGCCAGTCGCCAACCGGCCCTTCTGCCGGATAAAGCGCAGGATGAAAAAATCCTGGAAATCTTGCGGCGTTATCAACGGCTCTGACGCCGTGAGCGACTGTAACGCGCACCGCAGCGGATCGTGTGCCTCACCTTAAAAATATATGCCAAACGGCCATCATCAAAAGCATTTTCCCTAGCCTGATCCATGGCGAATAATTTGTGACATAAACACGAAATTCCCCTTGTCAGCCCCGCCATTGATGTTTAAGAGGAGCGCGCAACGCAAGCGTTCGCGCATGCGGAGAGGTGGCAGAGTGGTCGAATGCACCGCACTCGAAATGCGGCATACCTGCAAGGGTATCGTGGGTTCGAATCCCACCCTCTCCGCCATTTTGAACCGAAGCGCCTGCGTTTCCTAGTAAGTTAGCATTTTCAGTGCCTTGATCTTCTCGTTGTTCCACTCAACTGTTACAGTAGAGCGATGAAAGACATGCCCAGACACCCCCGATTAATGATGCGCGGTAATACCTATTGGCACCGCGCTGCCATCCCCTCAGACATAAAAGAAACCTATCCTAAGGCGGAAGAGACGTTCTCGCTTCGGACGAAGAACGCCTATGAAGCCCTCATAGCTGTACGGAAGGCTGCTGCCGAGGTTGATGAAAAGTTCGATGCTCATCGTCGTCAGATGGCAGCTCTTAGCACGCCGCCGGTGTCCGAGTTGTCCAAGGCTCAGTTGGACCTTGTCGAAGACCTCTACTACGCGCACCTTCTCGATGAGGACGAAGGTATCAGAATGGACGGCTTCTACGAAGCGGATGAGCCGCAACCGGAGGCACCAGTGCAAAGTTTCGAGGAACGTGTGGCCTCTTCGGAGGAGTTCGCTGAAGGGGCAGGTTTCCTGCTCGCCAGAGGGAAGAGTGACGCGTTTTACCGAGCTGAGGCCGAAGAAGTGCTCACTTGGGACGGTCTTGAGGTTAGATTGGATGGAAATTCGCCAAGTTGGAAGGCGGTCTATCGGTCGATACAGTCTGCAATCGTTCGAGCTCAATCCGCGATTGATGCCCGCAACAAAGGCCAGGTGATTAAAACGCCGGAGATTGCCGTAGTTGCAGTGCCAGCAGCTGTCTCCAAGCCTTTAGAAGCTGGCGCAGTGACTGCAGGGCAGGCTCGGGCGGAATGGATTATCGAAAAGTCGCGCTCTGCTTGGGTAGAGAAGACGCGACGGGAGCATGAGGTGTGGTCGCAACACTTCCTCACTCTCGTTGGCGACCGTCCCATTGGTTCGTACGCCAAGGCCGATGGCAGGGCGTTCAAGCAGGCGCTTCAAAAGCTCCCGGCCAACTGGAACAAACACAAGGGCCTGGTTGGCCTGAGCTTTGCTGAAGCCGCTAAGAAGTCTGGAGAGTTGGCACTTCCTCCAATGTCCGACCGGAACTTGAACAAAATCATTGGCTTCGTTGGTGCATTTTGGAATTGGGCGGCTGAGAATTATGATGAGGTCAGCGGGAACCCATTCGACAGCCTTAAGCTGAAAATCAAGAAAAGTGTTCGAGATGAACGCGACCCGTTCTCTCTCGATCAACTCCAAGCCATTTTCAGTTCGCCGATCTACACCGGTTGTCACTCTGAGCACTACTGGGCTCGACCCGGAAATGAAGTTTTCTCGTCGAGTGGTAGGTATTGGGTTCCATTGATCAGCTTATTTTCTGGTGCTCGGATGGGCGAGATCATCCAGTTAAGAGTTGATGATGTTCGCGATGAGAGCGGCGTTCTCCACTTCCATCTGGTCGATGAATATGAAGATCAGCGATTAAAGACTGCCAACGCCTATCGGCGCATCCCTGTTCACCCCGAGCTCATAAGGCTTGGCCTGATGCAGCTAATCCAGAGCAGGCGTGACGCTGGGGTCGCCCGCTTGTTTCCCGACCTTCCCATGGGGGCGGATGGATACTACTCGTCGCCCTTCTCAAAGTTCTACGCCAGATTTCTAAAGGTTGTTGGGGTTAAAGGCTCCAAGACCGCGTTCCACAGCTTCCGCCATAACTTCGAGGATGCGTGCCGTGATGCGGAGATGCCTGCCGAGATCATGAATACGCTCCAAGGTCACAGTGAGAAAGGAATGGCGGCACGTTATGGCAAGGGCTATGTCCTTCCCAAGCTCGATGAGTGGGTTCGCAGAGTTAAATATGACGGCTTGGACCTAAGCCATCTGAGCGTCAGACCAGACTAAGCGCCGAATTGGGGGCTATGCGATGCGCGAGCGCGAAGCGCTTCGTATAGCTGCCCTGGGCCAAGCAAAACCTCTTTGAGGCCATCCTGGACCCGCTTGGACTTGAGCGCCTGCTCGCTCATGGTCCGGTGCGCGTCGAACGCATCGATGATTGCGTCAACAAGAGCCTGCGCCAAATCGGGTGAGTTTGAAAACTGCTCTTTGGTATTGTTCGCAGCTTGCTCGCCCAATCGCTCCGATTGCAGTAGCTTTCCCTTGATCACGTTGTTGACGTAAACCAGTTGGTCATCGTCCGAAGTGTCGCCTGTGAACAGTTCGTTGACCTTGGCGATGATCTCGGCCAGGAGCGCGGTCTCCTTCTCCTGCACGGAACCGGAACCCGCCTCGTAGATCGCCTGAAGCTTCTCGCCCATGCCTGGTGCTAAGGCTAAGTCACGCTTGCCTTTGGTGGAGAGCTTGTGATGGCTTAGGACAATGCTAGAGGTGTCCACGACCTCGCGTTCGCGACCGAACTTCAGGAGTGGCAGCAAGCGTCGGAAAAAGATGTGCCTAGCTTCCACGGCTGTGTTGCCGAAGTCGATAACCTGCGAGAGGAAGGCGTAGAGGCGGATGTAGGCGCCGATGTCACTGCGGAAAAGGATGAGCGCTTCCATCTCGTCTTTTGCTGCCTTCTCCATGCGATGGTCGCTGGAAGCCTCCGCTACCCGTTGCCGATCCTGGGCATCCCTAAAGCCACGTAGAAGACGATCTGCTACCGGAGTGATGGCGGCGACAAGGTCACCGTGTTTCGCGTTGGGGTTCAGCTCCACCTCAACCACGCGGTTCACTTCGAACTCGTCGTAGTAACCCAGGCCGTCCAGTTTGGCCTTGAGGTCGAGGACGACGTTTGGGTCAGTAACGCTGTTAAGTTCTGCGGTCTCAAAGTAGGTGCGGAATGCTGCCAGTATGTCGTCACCGGCATTGATGAAGTCGAGTACGTAGGTGGTGTCTTTGCCAGGATGAGCCCGGTTGAGGCGGGACAAGGTCTGGACTGCCTGGATGCCCGCAAGCCGTCGGTCGACATACATGCCACAGAGCAACGGCTGGTCAAAGCCTGTCTGGAACTTATTGGCTACCAACAGGATGTGGTGCTCAGGCAGTTTGAATGCCTCGCGGATGTCGCGCCCTGCTAATCCTGGGTTCAGCTCCCAGCTGGTTTCGGTGAATGGTTCTGGACCGGTCTTGGGGTCGCTGACCTCACCTGAGAAAGCTACAAGCGTCCCGAGCTCGTAACCCTGTTCTTTAATGTACTTTTGGATAGCTAGCTGCCAGCGGACGGCCTCAAGGCGGCTACCAACCACAACCATGGCCTTCGCCCGCCCGTCCAGAAGCGGACGCACGTTGGCACGATAATGCTCAACGACAATCTGGACCTTCTGACTAATGTTATAGGGGTGGAGGCGTACCCAGCGTAGTAAAGATTTCCGCGCTTCGGACCGTTCAACTTCGATCTCGCCAAGCGTGTCGTCTTGGTTTGCTAAGCGGAAGGCAAGATCATAGGGCGTGTAGTTTCGCAGCACATCAAGGATGAAGCCCTCCTCAATGGCCTGGCGCATTGAATAGACGTGGAAGGCTTGTGGCAGATTGTCCTGATCAGCAGGTTCGTCTGGTCGTGGCCTCCGCCCGAACAGCTCTAGTGTCTTGCCCTTGGGGGTTGCGGTGAAAGCCACGTAGGTGATGCCGCTCTCGGCTGCGCGGGCTGCCATATTTGCGCCAAGAATGTCCTCGGTGCTGATCTCGCCACCATCGTTGAGGCTCGCCACCTCCTCGGCCGAGAGTACCGCCTTAAGCTTAGCTGCAGCTTCCCCGGTTTGGCTAGAATGCGCTTCGTCCGCGATTACGGCAAACTTCTTACCCTCCGTTGCCGCGAGAGTTTGAACCTCCTTCAGCGCAAAAGGGAAGGTCTGGATGGTGCAGACCACGATCTTCTTGCCGTTCGCCAGCGCCTGGGCAAGTTGTCCGCTCTTAGCCCGCCCATCGTTACGGATGGTTGCCACCACACCGGCATTGCGCTCGAAGCTGAAAATGGCTTCCTGCAACTGGGTGTCGATAACATTGCGGTCTGAAACGACTAGGACGCTGTCGAATACCTTGCGGTCCTGCGCATCATGGAGGTCGGCCAAGAAGTGGGCTGACCAGGCGATGGAGTTAGTCTTGCCCGACCCAGCCGAGTGTTGGATGAGGTACTTTGCTCCAGCGCCCTCTTGCAGTACCGCTTCGCGGAGCTTGCGTGTTGCGTCAAGTTGGTGAAAGCGCGGGAACAGGTAGCGCGTCAGCTTCTTCTTGCTGTCTCGTTCGCCGACGATGTATCGCCCGATGATTTCTAACCAACTGTCACGCTGCCACACCTCCTCCCAGAGGTAGGCCGTTGGATGCCCCGAGGTGTTCGTTGGGTTGCCTTTTCCTCCATCACGGCCTTTGTTGAAGGGCAGAAAGCTCGTGAGCGGTCCGATGAGCTTGGTGGTCATCATGACTTCCACGTTGCTCACAGCAAAGTGCACCATCGCGCCGCCCGGAAAGGCCAGCAGTGGTTCTTGTGTTCCACCTTTGGGGTTTGGATGCCGGTCAAAGCGATACTGATCTACAGCGTCCTGAACGGATTGCGTGAAGTCGGTCTTCAGCTCGACCGTCGCTACCGGCAGGCCATTGAGGACGAGCACCAAGTCGATGGCGTTCTCATTGCCGGTCGAGTACCGCAACTGCCGCACCACACGCAGCCGATTAGCTTGGTAACGCGCCTGGATGTCTGGGTTGATACCCGAAGCAGGGCGGAACTGAGCAAGTTTCAAGGGTGATCTGAGGCCGACCAACTCGACACCATTGCGCAAAACGTCCAATGTCCCACGGTCGTCTAGCGCCTTTCGGACACGGTCTTGCACAATAGCTTCGGCTGCAGTGCCGTTGTTCTTGACGAGTATGTTCCAGGCATCCGGCTGGGTAACCTGTAGCCAAGCGATCAAGTCGGGGCTGAACATTGCCCTAGCGCGGTCGTAGTCTTGAGCATCACCATTGCCGTAGAGCCATCCATTTGCGGCGAGATGATCGCACACCTCGTTCTCGAAGCTGATCTCGCGATGAAGGTTCATTGCGCCGCACCCACACCGCTGTAAATCTGTCTGGCTTCCCATTCCTTGTAGGGTAGGCCACTTCCCTTCTGCTTCCACTCCGTTTGGCCATTCGCCGCTCTGCCAAAGATGACAGCGGCCGCCGCGCTCGGGCTCTTAAAGGCGTAATTGGATGCAAAACGTCGATGCGCGCCGTCTGGCAGCAATACTGATGAATTAACGAGTTCGTCATATAGCCGTCGATAGGTGTGCTCGCTTTTGCCCTCCCACTCCGAACGTGCTGTGGAGCCTGCTTCAACGATGAACTCACCTTCTACGAGGCGAGCAACCGCTTGAAGGGCATGTCTGGCACTCGTTAACTCGAACTCTGCTCCCACTGTGGAGGTCAAAGCAATTGTCGAAGTCGCTGATGCCGGACGCGTATTTTCCAGGAACATGTCCACGCGAACCGCCGGAAGGACCAAGTACAAATAGTCGAGAAAGCTCTCCATGTTCGCCCGTGCCGCCTCGTTTAAGGTGGGGCGCGCGGGCGAATTCCCATTGTCGAGCTTCATCCGACCAACGCTGCGGGCCTTCTCGATCAAGCGCGCCTCGATATATTGGGCATGTGCCTTATGCAGGTTGTTTGCGGACGTTGTGATGATCGCTACGCTCGTCCACCAATCCTTGTTGATGTCGTGGTTTTTGATGCGAAGGCTGATGTCGTCTCCTTCGCCTATGTACGCCAACGGTTCGCCGTCACGCTCACCCAGAAGAATATAGGCTCCAGCGTGACGTGCCTCGGGCCTGGAAAGCGCATCTCTAATCTGAGTTCGAGGTGCCATCAGGACATGGCCTGTCCAGTTGAAGACCTCCGCTGTGAGCATCCCATCTGGCCGTCCATCAATGAAATACAGTTCAAGGGATCGTCCTTGAGATTGCAGGCTCATGCAGCCGCCTCCACTAGTTCTGCCATACTGCTTACGTCGATCTTACCAGTCACCGCACTTGAGATCAGTGCAGATCGCCGTTCTTGTAAAAGACGGACTGCCTTTTCAGCCTCACCAAGTAGGCCATCAAACTGCCGAGTTTGGACATCCAAGAAACGTGAGATTGAGGCCTGTACCGTGGGCGACGGAACTGGAAGGCGAAGACCAGCGAGGCTTTCCCTGTTGATTTTCGGCATCGCCACGCGGTCAGCCTCAAGAACGGCCCAGCCAGTGAACTCTGGCGTTAGCAAAAGCCAAAAGAGGTACTCCTGTGACAAACCAATCCGTCCCCGCATCGGGTACATGTCAGCGCTGCAGAGCGTATCGGTGGGAGCGATTACTGCTTTCGCCAATGCAGGCCTGATCTTCGAGTAGATCACGTCACCTCGTCGACACAAGTATTTTCCGCTTTCTGCGCCCTGCTCTGCTGCCGTTTCCAGCCCGAGCAATCGCCCGGTGCAGCTTTCTATATGATTGGGTGCGATCAAGGGCATCGAGCGGAAAGGCTCCTCCTCAGGATTTACCTGCCCTTCGGCGATGCTTACGCAGCGGGAGAACTTGAGAACCTCCCAATGCTCCGGCACATCACCGAGCCACTCCACGCCGGACGGCCTCATGCGGGCGTTCGGGTCGAGGCCCTTGGTGACTGCGCGTGAGATGACGGCTTGGCGCTTCTCCTTGAGCAGTTCGATAAGCCGTTTGTGCTCCTCCACCAGTGCATCGATCTTGCCTGTCTCACGGTCGAGGAAGGCGGCGATGGCGTTTTGTTCTGGGAGTGGTGGGAGAAGAACGGGCATCCGAGAATGCTCTTGAGGTTCAAGGTCCCATTGGTTTGGCCGAATGCCCTTGGAAATCGAAAGGTAACCGGCGGTGTACTCTGCCGACCTGAGCAGGTAGTGCAGGTACCGGTTGTTCTGGCTGTGGCTGGCTTGAAAAATAAAGTACGCTGGACTGACAATGCCCCGAAACTCCGATACTGCCACGGAGCCTTGCCAAGCTTTCATCTTGTTGATTGCGAGGTCGCCGGGTTCCACCAGCTGATAGGGGCTGAGGTCGTCTGAAGGCTTGTTAAAGTTATCATCCCTCGACGCTTTGGGAACAACCCCAAAGTCACGGTACACCGACAGGAGTTGCTCTCCTTCATATCCCGTTCGTTTGACCCTACGGAACAAGGTCCATAGCGGAACTATATTCCATGAGCTTGGAATGGCCCCGAGCCAGCTGGAGCCGCTATCTCTCAGTTCATTTAGAGGACGCGCTCGCATTAGGAGAGTTCCCCAATCATTGCACGGATGCGGTTCGTGACCCGCTTCAATTCTGCGTCGATCTCCTCCAGCGGGCGCGGCGGCTCGAAAACGTAGAAGTGCCGATTGAATGGTATTTCGTAGCCAATCTTGGTCTTGTCGTGGTCGATCCAGGCATCCGCAGCATGAGGCAACACTTCGCGCTCAAAGTAGGTCTCTACGTCCTCGGTGAGGGGCACACTCTCGGTATCTCGCAGGTTGCTGTCCGGTTGCAACTTGCCCTTGCCCTTGCCCCGTTGCCCGAACACGATTTTCCCCTCCTCGTCGCGCAACGGCCGTTCCACAGTGATGGAGCGATAACCAAACGCCTGGTTTGGGAAAATGCGCGAGAGCGGCGCCAGCTTGACCTTGCCGCCTTCTGGGGCAGTTGGTTGGGCCTCACCTGATCTGATCACCCGTCGATCGGTTTCCTTGCCATCGGCATCGAGCACGGTCGCCAACTGCGCTTCAACGCATTCGCCAAAGAGCCTAGTGATCTCCCCGATGTCCTCTGCGCTCATCATCTTGCGCTTGGAGCCCAGGCTCTTGCGCATCTTCTGCCAAAAGCTTGAGCCATCGATGAGCTGAACCTGGCCCTTGCGGTTTGCAGGTTTGCGGTTGGTCAGCACCCAGACATAAGTTGCGATGCCGGTGTTGTAGAACATGTCCGTGGGTAGCGCGACAATGGCTTCTACAAGGTCGTTCTCCAGCACGTAGCGCCTGATCTCGCTCTCACCGCTTCCCGCACCACCCGTGAAAAGGGGCGAGCCATTGAGGACGATAGCAAAGCGACTGCCGCCATCTACCGCAGGCCGCATTTTCGACACCTGATGCATCAGGAACAGCAAGGAGCCATCGGACACTCGTGGCAGGCCAGGACCGAACCGACCTTTGAAACCTTGCTGCTCATGTTCCTTACGGACCACACTCTCTACCTTCTTCCACTCGACGCCGAATGGCGGATTGGAGAGCATGTAGTCGAACTTCTCGGTCATATGACCGTCGTCGGAGAGGGTGTTGCCGAAGACAATCTTGCTTACGTCCTGGCCCTTAATCAGCATGTCCGCCTTGCAGATGGCGTAGCTCTCAGGGTTAAGTTCCTGGCCGTTCATAACCAGTCGAGCATTAGGGTTGTGTTCAACAAGATATTCATCGGCAACCGAGAGCATCCCGCCCGTGCCCGCCGTTGGGTCGTATATCGTCCTGATCACACCTGGCTTAGACAGAACATCATCATCCTCGACAAAGAGAAGGTGGACCATAAGGCTGATCACTTCACGGGGAGTAAAGTGTTCGCCCGCCGTTTCATTCGACAATTCCGAGAAGCGCCTGATCAACTCCTCGAACGCTAATCCCATCTGGTGACTGCTCACTTCTGAGGGGCTTAGGTTGATACGAGTGAACTTTTCAGCGACCATGTAGAGCAGCCCCGCCTTGGCAAGCTTGTCTACCTGCGCAGCGAATTCGAACCGCTCGAAAATATCGCGTACGTCATCCGAAAAGCCTTGAATATAGAAGTGCAGGTTCTGCACTATGTTATCCTGGTCATCCACTAGACGCTTCATGTCAATGTCAGATGTATTGAAGAAGGGCAGCCCTGACTTGCGCCTGAGGAACGGCGTTGGGTCGATGCCCAAGCCTTCACGCGCCTTGAACTCAGCCAAAACGGCAGCACGGGTTGGCTCCAGCACGCAGTCGAGACGGCGCAACACGGTAAACGGCAGAATGACCTTACCATAGTCCGCCTGCTTATAATCGCCACGCAATAGGTCCGCTACCGACCAGATGAAAGATGAAAGTGCCTGCTGGTTCAACGCTGTAACCTCATATTGTAGTTCGGCATGTTACGGCTGCAAAGCTTGCTTTTCCGTAAGCTCTTTGGTCGGCTGGGCAAAGAAGACCTCATCTCCGGATGCAGCTACCGGTTCATGCCACGCGGCAACAAGCCAGCCAGGATGTTTTCGCTTCGATACCGCAGCAAAACCAAGCCGCTTATCTGATTGGTAATATTTAGCTAACTTGAGGCAAGCGGCATCGGGAACATCCTTCCCATCAGGATGTGCTTTTAGAATAACTAGCAGGCCGGGGCGTCCGAGAACATGCTGTGCTTCACGCATGAGGCGAAGTGCGACGCCTTGCCCTCGTAACTCTGGCGCCACCCAAACGCGTTCGAGGTGGGCGACGCAATCGTAGGCACCCAACGCGAGGGGCAGCTTTAATGCCTTCACCCAAAGCGGGCGCTGATCAGCTAGTATATGGAATACCTCCATTGCATGACCGCTGCGCATGTCGAAGATGTCGAAGTACCAATCATCTCCCTCTTCCGGTAGATAACCGGGCTGCACCAGAAACCCACTCAGCTTGGCGAGGATTGAGGAAGGGGCGCCATCCTTAGCTGGCTCATCGATTAGCGTCACTCTGAATTCCAGCAGGTCGCGGTCATCAGTATTCTTGCTGAACGTGGTCTCAACTTTAAGATACTTGAGGTCTTCCATTCGACGGCTCCTAGGAATTTTATGCCAAAAAAATTCGAGACCCCCATCTGACTAAGATGCCTCTTCGAACTCCCCCCTCCCGGTAGGTAGCCCGCGTTACGCAGTACAGGCTCGGCCTCTGACTGTCCATAAGGGCAGGGTCCAATGGACGGCGTCAATGGGTCTCAATTTGCTGTCCAAAAGAGTAGGCGTTGACTTTTGGACGGTTGTTCGATTTATATCTAAACCCTATTGGACATTTGGGGGTATCATGCTGATCGGTTATGCGAGGACTTCAACACAAGAGCAGGTCGCTGGTTTGGAAGCCCAGGTTCGGGACCTAGTCGCGGAAGGCTGCGATAAGATATTTCAGGAGCAGACCTCGGCTTTGAGTTCCCGCCCGCAACTCGATGCTGCGCTGACGTTTCTTCGAGAGGGGGACACTTTGGTAGTGAGCAAGGTGGACCGCTTGGCCCGCAACACGAGGGCACTCGGCGAGATCGTGGATGACTTGCATCAGCGTGGTGTGGGCCTTCGAGTGCTGCAGTTCGGCAAGGAGACCGTCGATACCAACGGAGCATATGGACGGCTAATTCTCAATATGTTCGCCGCGTTTGCCGAGTTTGAGCGCACCCTTATGAAGGAACGGCAGATCGAAGGTATCAACAAGGCCAAAGCGCAGGGCAAATACAAGGGTCGCAAACCTACGGCTAGAGCCAAGGCTGATGACGCTGTGGAGCTGTTTCGCTCTGGAAAGTCAGTGTCGCAGGTGGCAACAGAGCTTGGAATTGGCCGTGGCTCAGTTTATCGAGCACTTGAAAGCGCTGGCCTCAAAGCGACTAACGAAAGCTCTCCTGAACTCCGGTGATATTCTTCCACGCCTTGCATTTGTCAGTGGGAGCCTTTCACTGACAGACTGCGGGGTGGCTATTTATGACAGGCATGCTGAATTTCTGAAATGACTGATGACGATTTCGAGCCCGTAAGTGCTCCAAAAGACAGACCGCTTAACCCATACCGGTTGCCCAACAGCGTACGTTTAGCAAGTCTCGTCAGAGACATCGCAGCGGAGGTGGATGCGAGCCTTCCAGAGCGCAAGCGGAAGCGCCGAGCGATAGACCAAAATACCTTCGATCGCACAGTCGCAGCGGTCATTTGCGATCTCGCTCTGTATAGCCTCATGGAGAGTGGAGACGGAATTTCGGTGCGACGCTCGAATATTTGGCCACCTGCTCGATACCGTACTCCAGTCCAAAGCAAGCTGTTGCCACCCATCCTGGACGCACTGTCTGAAAGTGGCCTCGACTATGTCCATCAGAACAAAGGCCAGCAGGGTTTTGAAGCGCACCAATCGTGGCTTACGAGCTTACGACCGACGCAGAAGCTGAAGTCACGCCTAGAGGCGCTCGGCATCGACTTCGATGACATCGGGCAGGAAGATGCTGGAGAGGTTATCCATTTGGCTTCTCCGAAAACGAGCAGAGGGGGTGTGGAACTCGCCCCGTATGAAGACACGGCAGAGACCATCAAGCTCCGTGAGCAGATGGCCACGATTAACAGTTGGCTGGTTCGTGCAGACATCTCGCTTGACGAGTTCATGTTCGAAGATGGAGACCATTACCCGGATGTCACTCAAAGGAAGCTTGTTCGACGTTTCACCCGAGGAAGCTTTGATAGTGGCGGTCGGCTCTGGAATGGCTTCTGGCAGGTCCTGAAAAAGAAACGTCGCCGCGATGCCCTCAGTATCGATGGAGAAGAGGTTGTTGAGCTTGATTATGGCCAGGCAGGTGCCCGCATCCTGTACGGTTTAGCACGCCTGCCTGTGCCTGAAGGCGATCTCTACAACATTCCAGGGTTCGAGGACTATCGGTCGGGGGTCAAGCAGGGTTTTGCTGCTATGGTGGCAGCCGATAGACGCCTGACCAGGACGCCTGGCGAGATCAAAGCTAACCTTGGTAGGAAACACACGATGGCCAAGTTCACGGCTGCGGTGGAAGCCTACCACGGCCCCGTCGCTCATCTTTTCTTCAATGGGGTCGGGCACACGGTGCAACGCATTGAGAGCGACATCCTTGTTAACACACTTCTCGGTTTGATTGATCGCGGCATAACCGCATTGCCGATACATGATGCGGTGGTCGTGCCTCGGTCAGCAGCCATGATAGGCAGGGACATCATGATGGAGGCCTTCTTATCCAGGTCAGGCGTGGATGGTGCTGTGAGCTCCTATCCACCAGATGCTCTTGGAGCTGGATGATTTGGACCTGAGCACAAACTCTCTCATGCTGATACAGCCATACAGGGCTGACCTCACTTAATCCTTAGATGGACCCGTAATGACGATTGACTGGACGAAACGCCAACGCCGCAAGAACGATATCAAGAGCAGAGCTGCCGCGCCAGACTGGGAGGTCGGCTCGTGCAAAGTCGTCGGCTGCGGCCATCCGGCTCGTGCCGCGACTGGGGAGGGCTTGGATCGCCGTTTCTGTCGATCGCACGCTGATCACTACAGCCGTCACGGAAGTCCGTACAAGAAAAGCTATACGGCTGCAGAGCTTCGCGAACATCGTGTCGCCGCTCGTCGATGGTTGGAGCAGCATATCGATGAGGCTTCGGTTCAGATCGCCGTGCTTCGAGTGAAAGGGCTGTTTCAGCAGGCAGGCTATCATGTGGAAGCCTTCCGTCTTCGCGGGCTGTCTCCCGAGGACCGCGCCAGAGCAGCATGGGCGCGCCTCAGAAAGGCGAAGGTCGAGCCGCTGGAAATCATTGCAGCTTGGATGGCCGTTGAAGCGAAGATCAAAGCTGACCCTCAACCCGAGTTGAAAAACGAGTTCAAGCACGTTCAAGCAGCCCGTCTCATCCACCGTATGGCATCCGGAACTCACAAATCGTGGCCCAAACCAGGAGGTGGCGTACAAGAGCTTCACGTCTACCCAAGGCCAAGAGGCAGGGTACTCAGGCACATCGGAGTTCAGATGGAAGAAGCCGCCGGAGATGTTTGTTCCAGTCGCAACTTTTGATCATCGTTGACCAGCTAGGAGCCGTTGCGACTGTTACATTGAAATGCTACAGAGCCATGTGGAAGCGAGTAGCTTAGCCATTGAAATTGTTAGGGTAAAAGGGCTCCGTGGAGTTTCCCACCCTCTCCGCCATTGATGCAAATGTCCAGACCGGAGACATAGGTAACAGTTTGTACCTAAGACATAGGTGACAATCTCGTGCCGAACGGATTGTCGATTGTTTGCAGCGTTCTCTGTTCCA